>JAIERD010000608.1 GCA_019747155.1 Pseudomonadaceae bacterium | reverse complement strand
GACGTAAGCCTTCTGGGTCAGCAGCATGCGCCGCACATCGGCGTGTTCGATGATCGCCACTTGCGGGCTGCTCGCGTCCTTGCCATCCGGCAGGCGGCCCTGGGGGCGTTGGCGGGCGTAGTCCAGCGAGTACAGGTAGCCGGCGTAACCGAGCATCACCGCGCCCATGCCGACGCCGATGCGCGCCTCGTTCATCATCTGGAACATATAGGACAGGCCCGCGTGGGGCTTGCCGACTAGGTAGCCGACACACTCGCCTTTATCGCCAAAATTCAGCGCGGTGGAGGTGGTGCCGCGCCAGCCCATCTTGTGGAACAACCCGGCGAGGATCACGTCGTTGCGTGGGCCCAGGCTGCCGTCATCCTTGACCAGAAATTTCGGCACGATAAACAGGCTGATGCCCTTCACCCCGGGCGGTGCGTCCGGCAGGCGGGCCAGCACCATGTGCACGATGTTTTCGCTCAGCGGGTGATCGCCGCCGGAGATAAAGATCTTGTTGCCCTTGATCCGGTAGCTGCCGTCGACATGCGGTTCGGCTCTGCTGCGTAGGTCCGACAAGGACGAGCCGGCATGCGGCTCGGTCAGGGCCATGGTGCCGAAGAAGCGGCCGTCGATCATTGGCTGCAGGAAGCGGGCTTTCTGCTCAGCGCTGCCGAAGCTCTCGATCAGGTTGGCGGCGCCCATAGTCAGAAAGGGGTAAGAAGTGGTCGCCGCGTTGGCCGACTGAAAGTGCGCGAAGCAGGCTTGCGACAGCAGGTTGGGCAACTGCATGCCGCCGGCCTCGAACTCACGGGTGGCATTCAGGAAACCGGCTTGGAGAAAGGCGTCCACCGCCGGTTTGACCTCGGGGATCAGCACCGCAGCGCCATCCACATACTGCGGCTCGTGCTCGTCGCCTTTGCGGTTGTGCGGGGCGAACAGGTTTTCGGCGATGCTGCGGGCGGTGCCGATGGCGGCGTCGAAGGTCTCGCGGCTGTGCTCGGCGAAACGCGGGCGCTGGGTGAGGGCGCAGGCGTCGAGCACTTCATAGAGTTCGAAGGCCAGGTTGCGGGCGCTGAGCAGAGTCTCGGACATCGGACGTACCTTTGTGCATACAGGAAGTGGGAAGTCAGACCCTGTGAAGTGGGCCATGCCTAGTTTGGCTGATAAGCCCGAGTTTAGGCCGGCCGGCGGAGGCCGCCTAGCATCATCCAAGCGGTTGATAATGGGCTAAAGCGCGTCGCCAGTTTCAATCCCGCAGGCCGCGGCGGCGGCTGTTAAACTGTGCGGCTTTACGCTGCATGGGTCATGCATGCGCGCAGCGCCTCGAGGAATTTGTCCGATGAACTACCGCCACGCCTTCCATGCCGGCAACCACGCCGATGTTTTCAAGCACCTGACGCTTTCGCGTCTGATTGCCCTGCTGAGCCGCAAGGAGGCGCCTTTTGCCTACCTCGACAGTCATGCCGGCGTTGGTCTGTACGACCTCAAGGGCGATCAGGCCACTCGCACCGGCGAATGGCTGGAAGGCGTTGCACGGATTTGGGAGGCGAAAAAAGCCCCGGCGCTGGCGGCCGACTACCTGAAAGTGCTGCGCGAACTTAACCCCGATGGCCAGTTGCGCTACTACCCGGGCTCACCGGAGCTGGCGCGGCAACTGTGCCGTGAGCAAGACCGCCTGCACCTGAATGAAAAACACCCAGAAGACGGCCGTCTGCTGAAAGACAATATGCGCCGTGACCGCCGCGTGGCCGTGCACCTGGGCGAGGGCTGGCATATTCCGCGGGCCTTGCTGCCTGTGGCGGAAAAACGCGCGTTGATGCTGATCGATCCGCCCTTTGAGCAGGACGATGAGCTGGAGCGCTGCGCCGTGGCGCTGAAGGAAACCATCGGCCGGATGCGTCAGGCGGTGGTCGCCATCTGGTACCCGATCAAGGAGCAGCGCACCTTGCGGCGTTTCTACCAGGACCTGGAGAAATCCGGCGCGCCAAAACTGCTGCGGGTCGAACTCTATGTGCACCCGGCCGACGACGCTCAGCGCCTGAATGGCTCGGGCCTGATCATCGCCAATCCGCCTTGGGGTCTGGAAGAAGAACTCAATCAATTGCTGCCCTGGCTGACCAATGTTCTGGGGCAAACCCAGGGCGGCTGGCGCTGTGACTGGTTGATTGAAGAAAAGCCGGCGGCTTAGGTTTTGGCTGTGCTCTCGTTATGAGTCGGAGAGCGATTTTGTAGGGTGGGCTTCAGCCCACCCTACGTTTTGCGGTCAACAGTTAACGGGTACAGAACCTTAGGTTTCGCCTCAACCGAGCTATTAGCGCCCGTTCAGGCGTTGCGCCAGCAGCGGCAAGAAGCACTCGACCTGTTCGGTCAGTTGCGCCAGTAAATCACCGGCGGCGGCCAGCTCGCCGTGCTTGCCGAGGTACTCCAGTTGCTCGGTCAGGAGTTGCGCCGGGGTTAGGGCAAAATTGCCGAGCAGCGCCTTGAACGCGTGGGCGGTCTGCTGCAGGTTGTGGCCATTGCCCTGCTGCAGCGCCAGCTGCAGTTTGTCCAGATAGTCGCTGCGGCAGCTGAGCAAAAACGGCGCGCCAATCACCTGCAAGATAAACGGGTCAACTTGACTGAGCGCGGCTGCGTAATTGAACGTCACGCCGCGCAGCGTCTCGGTGCCAGGCTCGACCTGGGTCGGCGTTGGGCCACCGCCAGTCAAAACCCGGGAGATTTCGGCATAGAGCTGCTGGCGATTGATCGGTTTGCTGATGTAGCCGTCCATGCCGGCCGCCAGGCAAGCGTCACGGTCGCTGGCCATGGCATTGGCGGTCATGGCGATGATCGGCAGGTGGTGTTGGCTGTCAGCCGCGGTCTCGGCGGCGCGGATTCGCTGGGTGGCTTCCAGTCCGCCCATCTCGGGCATAAACATGTCCATCAAGGCCAGGTCGAAGGGTTGCTGGGCCATCAGCTCAATGGCTTGTTTGCCGTTGCCGGCCAGCACCACCTGGTGGTTATGCCGTTCGAGCAACTTGCTGGCCAGAATGGCGTTGATCGGATTGTCTTCCACCAGCAGCACGCGCAGCGAGGGCAGCGGCTGTTCGTGATGGCCGCCGGTGGCGGCCGGTGAGTACTGATTGCTGCGCAGCCTGCGCACCTGCAACAGGCTTTGCAGCAGTTCGGGCTTGGCCAGCGGCGTGGTCAGCGAGGCGATGCCCAGCTGTTGGCAGCGTGGGTGGCCCAGCCCTTGTTGGCTGGCATTGAGTAGCATGATGCAGTGCGGGTGCAGCGCCTTGGGCAGTTGTTCGAGCAGCTGAAAGCCGTCGCCGTCACTCAGTTGCGCGCTGATCAGTAGCGCACCGAAGCTCGGTAAAGTTGCCGCTGGTTGCGCCAGCAGGGCCTGCGCCTGGGCCAGGTTGGTGACGCCTATGGGTTGCAATTGCCAGTCGCGCAGGCAGTTTTCCAACAGTTTGCGCAGCTCGGGTTGGCTTTCCACTACGAGTACCGCCAGCCCCTGCAGCTGCTTGCTCAGTTCTGGGCTGGGGCGCGGTTGTGGCGTGCTGGTAACGCCGCAGCGGGGCAGGCGCAAACTGAAGTGGAAGGTCGAGCCAGCGCCTGGGGCGCTTTCCAGCCATAGCCAGCCATGCATCAACTTGAGCAGGCGGGCGGCGATCGGCAGCCCCAAGCCGGTGCCGCCAAATTGCTGGGCAATCGAACTGTCAGCCTGAGTAAAGGCATCAAAGATCCCGTTTTGCACCTCGGCCGCGATACCAATCCCGGTGTCGATCACGCGCCCGTGCAGTTCGCAGCTGTGTGCATCCTGAGAGCTGACGTCAAGGCACAAACGAACGCTGCCGTGGGTGGTGAACTTGAGCGCATTGCCGAGCAGGTTGAGCAGTATCTGTCGCAGCCGGCCAGCATCGCCGAGCAGTAGCTGCGGTACGGCTGGATCGATGTCGAGAATCAGCTCCAGGCCTTTTTCTTCGGCGCGCACGGCCAGCAGACGCATGACTTCCCAGCTGCAGGCCGCGAAGTCGAAGGGCTGCGCGCAGAGTTCCAGCTTGCCGGCCTCGACTTTAGAGAAATCGAGGATGTCGTTGATGATGCCGAGCAAGGCGTCTGCAGAAAATTTGGCCATGTCCAGGTAGCGGCGTTGTTCGGTGTTGAGCTGGCTGTCGAGGCATAGCTCCAGCATGCCGAGAATGCCGTTCATTGGCGTGCGAATCTCATGGCTCATCACTGCCAGGAAGGTGCTTTTGGCCTGGTTAGCCGCCTCGGCTTGCTGAATGGCCTGTTGCAGTTCGGTTTCTTTGAGTTTGCGTTGGGTTATGTCGCGAAAGCTGAACACCTGCCCCTGTAATTGGCGATTGATATACAGCGGGACGCGATGGCGCTCGAAGTAGCGCCCGTCGCGCAGGAGCAGAATGTCGAATTGCTCGGGGTCGTCACAGGCGAGCTGATCCAGTTCGGTCAGCGCGTACTGGCCGGGGAGCAGCTGGCTGTCGAGGAAGCGCAGCACGACGCTGTCGACGCCGGCGCTCAGCAGTGTTTCGGGAATCTGCCACAAGCGGGCGAAGTGGCGGTTCATGTTGTTGATGCCGCCATCCAGCGTCGTCACCAAAATGCCATCGGCAGTGGCCTCCAAGGTGGCCGAGAGCAGCGAGGTGGAGTGTTCCAGCGCCTGGTTGACAGCCTGTAGCGGCGCCGCATCCTGGAAGCTCAGCAGCAGTAAACAGTGCTCGTCGACGTTGATTTGTCGCAGCGACTTGGTGACGTTGAACAATGACTCGTCCCGACGTTTGTATTGGCTGTCGACGGCGCTCAGATCGCTGACCTGTCCGGCGCGCACGTCATCCCAGAAGAACATGTCTTGAATCGAGCTTTCGATATCGGTGATCGGCAGTTGCAGCAGCTCTTCACGGCTATAACCCAGGGCCTGGCACGCCGGCCGGTTGGCTTCAATGATCAGCAGACTGCTGGGGTCGACCAGCAGCAGCGCTTGCTCGTAATGCAGCAGCAGTGTTTGGGCGATGGCGCTGGGTGAAATCGGGGTCATCTAAGAGGTCGCCGCTTGTTGTGGGTCAAAGTAATAGGTGACGTGCTGGCGCGGGCTCAGGTAGTTGTAGATCTCTTGCGGCAACTGGCCAGGGCGCAAGCTTTTGCTGATATTGAGCTCGGTTTCGCTCTCTAGATCGAGAATGATCGCCTCTTCTTTGGGCACCTCCGGGTCGTAGACAATCACGGTCGGGCGCAGCGGTTTGTTCGGGTTGACGGCCAGTACCAAGCCGATCATTTCGTTCGACAGTTGCACGATGCAACCCGGCGGGTAGACACCCAGGCAGCGAATAAAGGCTTTCAGGGCCTCGGGGTCGAAGTGCGCGCGTTGCTGGGTAAACATCTTCGACAACGCTTCGTGCGGGGTCAGCGCCTCGGCCAGGTTGGGCGGGTTGCAGAGGTTGTCGTATTGGTTGGCGATGCACACCACCCGCGCCAGCGGGCTGATCTGTGGGCCTTTAAGCTGGTGTGGGTAGCCGCTGCCATCGCTGAACTCATGGTGCTCGCGGATGATCCGTTGCGCCGCCTCGCTCAGCTCCATACGCGCGGCCAGTTTGATGCCGTAATCACAATGCAGGTGCAGCAAGCTGAGTTCGGCTTTGTTGAGCGGCTCGGTCTTGAGCAGGATTTTGCTCGGGATCTCGAGCTTGCCGATGTCGTGCAGCAGGGCGCCGAGGCCCAGTTGCAGGGTGTCTTCGTGGCTAAATTGCAGAATTCGCGCCAGCATAATCGACAGCACGGTGACGTTGAGGGAGTGAAAGTAGGCGTCTTCACCGGCTTTGCCGTTGAGCGCGTGCATCAGCACGGTGTCCTCCCCGAGCATGGCGTCGACCATTTGCTCGACCAGCTCTTCGGCTTGGCGCAGGGTTTCTTGCGGCTGGCTGCGCAGGTTGCGGCCAATGTTTTTCACCGTGTTACTGGCCTGCTGGAATTTTTTATTCACCTCGGCCAGGTTGCGCCGCAAGGCCTTGAGTTGTTCGATGCGCGCCTGTTTGGCTTGCATGGCTAGCAGTTCTTCGGCACTCGGTGGTGTTGGCGCGGCGGGTTCGGCGGCAACTGTCGGTGCGGCGCTGGTAGCGGTGGGCAGTGGTCGGCAGTCACTGCGCTTGGGGTCATAGCGTAAACGTGGGAAACCCAGGGCGAGCAGGGTGTTGAGCTGTTTTTGGTCTTTGATTTTGAAGCTGCTGAAGGTAAACGAATGCTCCATCCAGCCGCGGTCGAGGTGGATGTAGAGTCCGATGCACAGTTGATCAGCGTTGATGTAGAGCGGTTCGTCGGGCATGCCGTCCTCTGCGCAAATCATCCCAACCGGTAAGTTCCGGCGCAATTTGCTGAGTCTAGACGCTGACGGGCAGCGCTGCGCGATCGGGCGACGTTAAGCCGTAACGTCTCTAGGATGACCGCAGCTGCTAGCGGCCGACTTGCTCCTGCTGATTTCCCAGCAGGTAGGAAACCACCACGCTGAGCCCCCAACAGAGGATAAACAGCCAAATCGCGTCGCTCAGCTCCAGGGTGAGCTGCTGCACGCTTTGTTCCACGGCGCGGCTGAGCGCCATGACGTCCAGCGGCAGGGAGCCATCGGCAATTTTGTCGCTCAGCAGGTAAGCGGTGGCCATGGTCTCGCGCAACACATAAGCGCAGATGACCAACGCCGGCAGAATAAAGCTGGCCGCTAACCAATAGTGTTTTAGCCACCACAAGCCCGCACCGGGGAAAATCAGCGTTGAGTAGAGCGCCGCCTTAATGGATTTTTTCATGCTGTGCTTCTTGAGGGACTAGGTGGAGGCGGTGCGAGTCAGGCGCTATGGGGCTGACTCGCATCCGGTTAGGGCGCTAAACAAACCCCGGTGCCGCTCAGCCCGCAGTAACCGCCGGGATTTTTGGCCAGGTATTGCTGGTGATACTGCTCGGCATAGTAGAAGGGTGGCGCCAGGCGGATCTCAGTGGTGATGGGGCCAAAGCCGGCTTGTTCAAGCTGCTGCTGAAAACGCTGTTGGCTGGCCTGGGCCTCGGCCAACTGCGCCGGGCTGGTGCAATAGATCGCCGAGCGATATTGACTGCCCTGGTCATTGCCCTGACGCATACCCTGGGTTGGGTTATGGGCCTCCCAAAATACTTTCAGCAGCGCCGCGTAGCTGGTTTGCTGCGGGTCAAACACCACCAGCACCACTTCGGTGTGGCCGGTCAGGCCGGAGCAGGTTTCCTCGTAACTGGGATTGGGCGTGTGGCCGCCGGCGTAGCCAACCGCCGTGACTGTCACCCCAGGTTGCTGCCAGAAGCGCCGTTCAGCCCCCCAGAAACAGCCCATAGCAAATATCGCCTGTTCCATGCCCGCGGCAAAAGGCGGCTGTAACGGCTGACCGTTGACGAAGTGTGGCGCGCTGATCGGCAGCGGCGTGCTGCGCCCCGGCAGCGCTTGCTCAGCGGTTGGCAGGGCGGATTTATCGAGCAGAATTTGCGAGCGCAAGACCATGGTCTGTTCCTCAGGTAGTGAGTCGTAGAGCGGCTGCAACCTGCGCGGGTTGCCCCCGCCCTACGTGATAGACAGCTACTGCTGCGGATTATTCGCTAGTCAGCTTAGTGACTGCGTTGTTGCGCCCCGGATAGCGCTGCAAACGTTGGATCAGTTGGGCCACCGGCAGCGGGCGATCAAACAGATAGCCCTGGCCAATGTCGCAGTGCTGACGGCGCAAGAACGCCAGTTGCTCGGCGGTTTCGACGCCTTCGGCGACCACCTTGAGCTTGAGCTTGTGGGCCATGGCGATCACCGCAGCGGTGATTTCCATGTCGTCTTGATCGTGGGGAATATCGCGGATAAAGCTGCGGTCAATCTTGATCACGTCGATCGGGAATTTTTTCAGGTAGCTGAGCGATGAATACCCAGTGCCAAAATCGTCCATCGCCAGGGTCAGCCCCAGTGCCTTGAGGCTTAACAGTTGCTCGCGGGTGGTGTCGCTGGCCTCCAGCAGCAGGCTCTCGGTCAGCTCCAGTTCGAGCAGGTGCGCCGGCAGTTTGTGCTCGTGCAGGATGGCGGTGATGGAGCCGACCAGATCGGGGTCGGAAAACTGTTTGGGGGACAGATTAATCGCCACCTGACACTCGCCCAAGCCCAGCGCCAGCAGTTGTTTGCTCAGGCCACAGGCTTGGTTGGCGACCCATTTGCCGATCGGAATAATCAGCCCGGTTTCTTCGGCAACGCTAATAAACTGCTCCGGGTTAATCATGCCTTTGTCTGGGTGATTCCACCGTAGCAACGCCTCGACGCCTTGCAGTTGGCCGGTTTTGAGGTTCAGCTTGGGCTGGTAAAACACCTCCAACTCATTTTGTTGCAAGGCGCGGCGCAGGTTGTTTTCAATAAAAAGCTGGTAGTCGGCCTGGGCATTCAACGCCTGGTTAAACACCTGCAGTTGCTGTTTGCCATTGGCCTTGGCCTTGTGCAGCGCCAGCCCCGCGTGTTTCAGCAGGGTTTGCGGGTCGCTGCCATGCAGCGGCGCGCAGGCCAGGCCGATCGAGCCGCTGACGCTAATCAGCTGGTTGTCGACGAACAATGGCTTGTTCAGGGTTTGCAGCACCTGTTCGGCCAGCAACTGGCCTCGGGCGAGATCAATGCCGTCGAGTTGCACGGCGAATTCATTGCTGGCCAGCCGCGCCAAGCTACCCAGCGGGCTCAGGGTGTTGCGCAGGCGCAGCGCCAGGCTGACCAGCAGCTTGTCGCCGGTGGTGTGGCCGAGGCTGTCGTTGATCCGCTTGAAGTTATCGATGTCGACCAGCAGCAGGCAGGTGGGCGCCTGGCTATCGGCAGCAAAGCGTTGTTCGAGATTGCGCAGAAAGGTCAGGCGGGTGCCCAGGCCGGTCAGGTTGTCGTGGTAGGCGAGGCGTTCAAGGTGTTGTTCGGCGCGTTTGTGTTCGCTGATGTCGGTGTAAATACCCAGATAGTGACTGAGTTCGGCGTGCTCGTCGTAGACCTTGGAGATGCTCAGCTGTGCCCAATAAGGGTCGAGGTTTTTGCGCCGGGTTTTAAACTCGCCCTGCCAGTGGTTGCTGTGGTTCAGCGTCGAGTGCGGGGCAAATAATTGCTCATTGAGGTTGGCCAGTGCCGGCAGTTCGAAGATGCTTCGCCCGCGTACTTCATCGATGCCATAGAGGCTGATGGCGGTGAAGCTGGGGTTTATGTATTCGACCAGGCCATCGCGATCAAGCAGCAAGAAGGCACTGGCGCTTTGCTCGATGGCGCGCTGAAACAACGCCAGGGCTGGTTTTGACTCGGCACGTTGGACGGCTACCGGACGCTCCTGGGGATGCTCATCGACCAGCAGGTAACCGTGCAGCATGGCCATTGAGTGCTGCTCAAAGGCTTCGCCCAGTTCCAGTAAGTAGCGTGGCCCGAGCGGTGTTTGCAGGCTGTAACGGACTTGGTAATGGTTGCCGCGACTCAGCTGTTGGCTAATGCTGGCGTGCAGTTGCTGGCGGCATTCGCAGATCAGCTGTGCGTAGGGACTGTCGAGAAACGCGCAGAGTTCGACGGCCTGTTGGCCCAGTTGCTGCTCGCAGGCCGGGTCCAGATAGAGCAATGTCCAATCGTCTTGATGCAGTCGCTCAAAGCGCAACAGGCCCAGGCCTGCCGACACTGGCAACTGTGTCACAACCTCGGCCGCCGAACGACTGACGGCATGGGGATGGCTTTTCATCAAATGACTCGCTTGAAGTATGCTGACCGAACCGGGGGCTCGGCCCACCTCTCTTTAGCGCAGCCCAAGGGTGCATCATGCTGGCAAAACTGACAAGACTGATACCGCCGCTGAGTTTGATATTTTTTACAGGCTTGCTGGGCAGTGTTTCTGCCGCCGAAATCGACAGCGGCTTAAGCAGTCCAGAGCAGGTCAGCTATCTGGCTGGCATCAAGCGCGCCCACCCCAATATCAGTGAGCGCCAGGCGTTGCTGGCGCAGTGTAATCAGCTGCTGAAAACCTACGCCTTGCGCGCCGGTTATCAGCTCGGCCAGGCCGATCCGCGGGATTTGCTCTATCAGCTGAGCATCAGTGCACCGGGTGAGTTGTTGCTGCGCGAAGAGTCGCGCGCCCCGCAAGGCCCGGCAGTGGCGGTGCGCAATCAACAGTTATCGGTGTTTGGCGTCGACCCTTTTATTCGTTATGACTGCCCGCTGAATGGCATCCGTTGCGTGCTGCAAAATCCCACCGACGGCAGCCCGCTGCTCAGCGTGTTGCGCGACCAGGACGGCGCCGCCGAACTGGCCAAGGCCCTGAGCTTTTTGATTCGCAATTTGCAGAAAGGTTAAAGGCGCGCCAAAAACAAACCCCGCACTCGGCGGGGTTTGTTTTGTAGCTGTGCAGTTAAGCCTTAGAGCAGCAGGGTGCGGATATCTTCCAGCACGTCGCCGAGGCGCTTGGTGAAACGGGCCGCGGCCGCGCCGTTGATCACCCGGTGATCGTAGGACAGCGACAGCGGCAGCATCAGCCGTGGCTGGAATGCCGCGCCATCCCAGACCGGTTGCATGGTCGCCTTGCTGACGCCCAGAATCGCCACTTCCGGGGCGTTGACGATCGGCGTGAAGCCACTGCCGCCGATATGGCCAAGGCTGGAGATGGTGAAGCAGGCGCCCTGCATGTCGTCGGCCGAGAGCTTTTTAGTGCGGGCTCTTTCCGCCAGCGCCGCAGCCTCAGCCGCCAGTTGCAGCAGGCTCTTCTTGTCGACGTCCTTGATCACCGGCACCAGCAAACCTTCTGGGGTGTCGACGGCAAAGCCAATATTGACGTACTTCTTGCGGATAATCGCCTTGCCCGACGGCGCCAGCGAGCTGTTGAAGTCCGGCAGCTCTTTGAGCAGATGGGCGCAGGCTTTCAGCAGCAACGGCAGCACCGTCAGTTTGACCCCGGCTTTTTCGGCCACGCCTTTCTGGGCGATGCGGAAGGCTTCCAGCTCGGTGATGTCGGCCGCGTCGAACTGGGTCACGTGCGGCACATTCAGCCAGCTGCGGTGCAAGTTGTTGGCGCCGACTTGCATCAGGCGAGTCATCGGCACTTCTTCGATTTCACCGAACTTGCTGAAATCGATCACCGGAATCGGTGGAATCCCCGAACCGCCGGTGACGCCAGTGGCCGGCGCTTCCTTGACCTTCAGCAACTGCTGTTTGACGAACAGCTGCACGTCTTCCTTGAGAATCCGGCCGTGGGGGCCGCTGGCGCTGACGGCGTTCAACTCAACGCCAAACTCCCGGGCCAGTTGCCGTACTGCCGGGCCGGCATGCACGCGGCCACCGCTGGTTACCGCAGGTGTCGCGGCAGCTTTGGCCGCAGCTGCCGACAGCGAGGCGATGGCGCTGACTTCGGCTGCGATGGCAGGGTCGGCCCCGGCCGGAACCTTATGCACTTCGGTCGTGGTGCTCGGCGCTGCAGTCGCTGCCGCTGCCGGCGCCGCCGCAGGGGCTGCACCAAGCACTTTGAGTTGCAGAATCAGGTCGCCGGTGCCGACTTCGTCGTCAAGTTTGACGCTCAGGCTGGTCACCACGCCGGCAGCCGGCGAGGGGATTTCCATACTGGCTTTGTCGGATTCCAGCACCAGCAGCGACTGATCGACTTCGACCGTATCGCCGACCTTGATCAGCAGTTCGATGATCTTGGCTTTGCCGGACGAGCCGATATCCGGCACATGAATGTCCTGTACCGACTCGGTTGCTGCTGCGGGTGCAGCTGCAGGCTCGGCGGCTTTGGCCGGAGTCGCAGGAGCCGCAGCCGCAGCTTGCGGCGCAGGTTCGGCAGCAGCAGGAGCCGCCGCGTCGCCTTCCACTTCCAGCTCCAGCAACTCATCGCCTTCTTTCAGGCGATCGCCGAGTTTGACCTTCAGGCTTTTAATCATCCCGGCCTTGGGGGCGGGGATTTCCATGCTGGCTTTGTCCGACTCCAGCGTCAGCAGGCTTTGATCGGCTTCAATCCGATCGCCCACTTTCACCATCAGCTCGATCACTTCACCCTCACCGTTGCCGATATCGGGTACGCGAATTAGTTCACTCACAATGCGTCTCCTTAGCAGTCCAGTGGGTTGCGTTTTTCGGGGTCGATGCCGAACTTGGCGATGGCCTCGGCCACCACTTTCGGTTCGATATCGCCGCGGTCGGCCAGTGCCTCAAGGGCGGCCAGCACCACGAAATAACGGTCAACCTCAAAGAAGTGCCGGAGTTTTTTGCGGCTGTCGCTGCGCCCGAAGCCGTCGGTGCCGAGCACTTTGTATTCTTTGCTCGGTACCCATTGGCGAATCTGCTCGGCAAACAGCTTCATATAGTCGGTGGAGGCGATGACCGGCCCTTTGCGACCGCTCAGGCACTGTTCGACGTAGCTCTGCTGTGGCTTTTGCTGCGGGTGCAGGCGGTTGTTGCGTTCCACCGCCAGGCCTTCGCGGCGCAGTTCGTTGAAGCTGGTGACGCTCCACACATCGGCGCCGACGTTGAACTCTTCGCGCAGAATCTTCGCTGCTTCGCGCACCTCGCGCAGGATGGTGCCGGAGCCGAGCAGTTGCACGTGGTAGGCGGCGTCTTTCTTGTCTTCTTCGAGCAGGTACATGCCCTGGATGATGCCGTTTTCGGCGCCCTCCGGCATGGCCGGCTGCATGTAGGACTCGTTCATCACGGTGATGTAATAGAACACGTCCTGTTGCAGTTCGGTCATCAGGCGCATGCCCTCGCGGATGATCACCGCCAGTTCATAGCCATAGGTCGGATCGAAGGTGCGACAGTTGGGGATGGTCGAGGCCAGCAAGTGGCTATGACCGTCTTCGTGTTGCAGACCTTCGCCGTTCAAGGTGGTGCGTCCGGCGGTGCCGCCAATCAAAAAGCCACGGGTGCGGCTGTCGCCGGCGGCCCAGGCCAGGTCGCCGATGCGTTGGAAGCCGAACATCGAATAGAAGATGTAGAACGGCAGCATCGGCTGGTTGTGGCTGGAGTAGGAGGTGCCCGCGGCGATAAACGACGACATGGCGCCGGCTTCGTTGATGCCCTCTTCGAGGATCTGGCCCTTCTTGTCCTCGCGGTAGAACATCACCTGGTCTTTATCGACTGGCTCGTAGAGCTGGCCGACCGAGGAGTAGATGCCGAGCTGGCGAAACATGCCTTCCATGCCGAAGGTACGCGCTTCGTCGGGGATGATTGGCACGATGCGCGGACCGATTTCCTTGTCCTTAACCAGTTGCGAGAGAATCCGCACGAAGGCCATGGTGGTAGAGATTTCACGCTCGCCGCTGCCATCGAGAATCGCCTTGAGCGACTCCAGCGGTGGCGTCGGGATGCTGAAGCTCTTCGCGCGGCGCTGCGGCAGATAACCGCCGAGGGCGGCGCGGCGTTCGTGCAGGTATTTGTATTCGGCGCTGCCTTCCTCGGGTTTGAAGAACGGCAGGTTTTCCAGCTGGTCGTCTTTGACCGGGATGTCGAAGCGGTCGCGAAATTTCTTCAGGCTGTCGACGTCGACTTTTTTGGTGTTGTGCGCGGTGTTTTTCGCTTCGCCGGCACCGGTGCCATAACCCTTGATGGTCTTGGCCAGCACCACGGTCGGCTGCCCTTTATGGTTAACCGCCTGGTGATAGGCCGCGTACATCTTGTACGGGTCGTGGCCGCCACGGTTGAGCTTCCAGATTTCATCGTCGGACAGGTCTTCAACCATCGCCTTGAGTTCTGGCGAATTGAAGAAGTGTTCACGGACGAAGGCGCCGTCTTTGGCCTTGTAGTTCTGGTATTCGCCGTCGATGACTGCGTCCATCCGCCGCTGCAGGATGCCGTCTTTGTCCTTGGCCAGCAGTGGGTCCCAGAAACGGCCCCAGACCACTTTGTTGACGTTCCAGTTGGCGCCACGGAATACGCCTTCCAGCTCTTGAATGATCTTGCCGTTGCCGCGTACCGGGCCGTCCAGGCGCTGCAGGTTGCAGTTGATCACGAAGATCAGGTTGTCGAGCTTCTCGCGACCAGCCAGGGAAATGGCACCGAGGGATTCCGGCTCGTCGCACTCGCCGTCGCCGAGGAAACACCAGACCTTCTGCTTGCCGGCCGGGATGTAACCGCGGTCTTCCAGGTACTTCATAAAGCGCGCCTGGTAGATCGCCTGGATCGGGCCAAGGCCCATGGATACTGTTGGGAACTGCCAGAAGTCCGGCATCAACCAAGGGTGCGGGTAGGACGACAGGCCACCGCCATCAACTTCCTGGCGGAAGTTGTTCAGCTGCTCTTCGCTGATCCGGCCTTCCATAAAGGCCCGGGCGTAGATGCCGGGCGAGACGTGGCCCTGGATATACAGCAGGTCGCCGCCATGTTCGTCGGTCGGCGCCTGGAAGAAGTAGTTGAAGCCGATGTCATACAGCGTCGCGCTGGAGGCAAAGCTGGAGATGTGGCCGCCCAGATCCGGGTCTTGCAGGTTGGTGCGCATCACCATGGCCATGGCGTTCCAGCGCACCAGCGAACGAATTCGGCGCTCCATAAACAGGTCGCCGGGCATGCGTGCCTCGTGGCCGACCGGGATGGTGTTGCGATACGGCGTGGTGATCGCATAGGGCAGCTGCGCACCGCTACGGGTGGCCAGTTCGCCCATGCGGGTCAGCAGGTAATGGGCGCGATCATCGCCCTCTTTGTCGAGGACCGATTCGAGGGCGTCCAGCCATTCCTGGGTTTCGACGGGATCGAGGTCTTGCATGGCTTGCTCCAGGGCTTAAAGGCTTCCAGAATCGGTAGCCTGGGTTCGCGGCCGGCCTTGTGAGCGGGCTGCGTGAATTCTTGGGGTTACCGGGGTTAATCCGGCTTTCTGTAGTTTTACTACATATTGACGTTCGAATCAGCTTTTTTGCTACATCTTTAGTAGTAAAACTACAGAATAATTGTGCCTTGCCGTTGTTGCTGCGACGCCGGCCCGCCAAGCTTGAGCACACTTGCCAAAAGGATAGACCATGAGTTTGCCGTCGCTGATCCACCTGCCTGCCACTTTGCACGCCAGTCTGGCCCTGGCCGAGACCACTTGGTTGGCGGCGGTGTCGGCGCTGGAGCCTGGCGCGCTGGCGCGCTGGCAGGCCTGGCCGGCCGCACGCCAGGCGGCGTTTGCGCGGGTTTTGGCGGCCAGTGAGTTTGTCAGCGAGCAGGCCAGCCGCGACCCGCTGATGTTGTTGGCCCTGGCCGATTCCGGCGAACTGGAGCGCAGCTTGGCGCCGAACGAATTGCGCGAGCAGTTGCAGGCCGCCGTGGCCGAGTGCGCCGATGAGGAGGCGCTGGGCCGCTGTTTGCGTCGCCTGCGCAATCGGCAGCAGCTGCGCATCATCTGGCGTGAAGTGAATCGCCTGGCGGATTTGCGCGAAAGCTGTGGTGATTTGTCGGCGCTGGCCGAGGCCTGCATCGATCTGGCCTATGCCTGGTTGTATCCCCGCCATTGCGAGCAATTCGGCACGCCCATCGGTGCCCGTAGCGGTACGCCGCAGCAGATGGTGGTGCTGGGCATGGGCAAGCTCGGCGCCCACGAGCTGAACCTGTCCTCCGATATCGACCTGATTTTTGCCTACCCGGAAGGCGGTGAAACCCAGGGGGCCAAGCGTCCGCTGGATAACCAGGAGTTTTTCATTCGCCTCGGTCAGCGACTGATCAAGGCCCTGGATGCGATTACCGTCGACGGCTTCGTGTTTCGCGTCGATATGCGCCTGCGCCCCTACGGCACCGGCGGCGCGCTGGTGCTGAGCTTTAATGCGCTGGAGCAGTACTACCAGGATCAGGGCCGCGACTGGGAACGCTACGCGATGATCAAGGCGCGGGTGGTGGCCGGCGACCAGCAGGCCGGCAAGCTGTTGCTGGAGATGTTACTGCCCTTTGTTTATCGGCGTTACCTGGATTTCTCTGCCATCGAAGCGTTGCGGGCGATGAAGCAATTGATTCAGCAGGAAGTGCGGCGCAAAGGCATGGCCGACAATATTAAGCTGGGTTCCGGCGGCATTCGCGAAGTGGAATTTATCGCCCAGGCGTTTCAGCTGATCCACGGCGGTCGCGATCTCAGCTTGCAGCATCGGCCGCTGCTCAAGGTCTTGAGTGTGCTGGAAGGCCAGGGCTACTTGCCGCCGGCGGTGGTCGGTGAGTTGCGCGAAGGTTACGAGTTTTTGCGTTACACCGAGCACGCCCTGCAGGCGCTGGCCGACCGCCAGACCCAGATGCTCCCGGACGGCGACGCGGACCGCGAGCGGGTGGCCTTTATCATGGGCTTTGCCGACTGGCCGAGTTTTCACCAGCAGTTGCTGTACTGGCGTGGCCGAGTCGATTGGCACTTTCGCCAGGTGATTGCCGACCCGGATGAAGTCGAGGGCGAGGAGGCGCTGGCCTGCGTCGGCGCCGAATGGTTGCCGTTGTGGGAAAGCTCGCTGGATGACGAGGCCGCTTGCCATCAGCTCAGTGAGGCCGGCTTTATTGATCCGCAGAGCACCTTGCAGCGCCTGGTTGGGTTGCGCAGTGGCGGCCATGTGCGGGCCATGCAGCGTTTGGGGCGCGAGCGTTTGGACGCTTTTATTCCCCGTTTGTTGGCCCAAGCGGTGGAGCACGATCAGCCGGATCTGGTGCTCGAGCGGGTGCTGCCCTTGGTCGAGGCGGTGGTGCGGCGCTCGGCGTATTTATTGCTGTTGACGGAAAATCCCACCGCTCTGCAACGCTTGTTGCGCCTGTGTGCGGCCAGCCCGTGGATCGCCGAGCAGATCACCCGCTTTCCTTTATTGCTCGATGAGTTGCTCAACGAGGGCCGGCTGTTCAAGCCGCCCTTGGCGCCGGAGCTGGCCGCCGAGTTGCGCGAGCGGTTGATGCGCATTCCCGAGGACGATCTGGAGCAGCAGATGGAGGCGCTGCGCAATTTCAAGCTGGCCCATCGCCTGCGCGTGGCCGCTTCGGAAATTGCCGGTACGCTGCCGCTGATGAAAGTCAGCGACTACCTGACCTGGCTGGCCGAGGCGATTCTCGAACAGGTGCTGGCCCTGTCTTGGCGCCAGACCGTGAGCAAGTACGGTGCGCCCAAGCGTAGCGATGGCAGCCAGTGCGCCCCGGATTTCATCATCGTCGGCTACGGCAAGGTCGGCGGCATTGAGCTGGGCCATGGCTCGGACCTGGACTTGGTGTTTATCCACGACGGCGACCCGCAGGCCGAGACCGATGGCGCCAAACCCATCGACGGCGCGCAGTTTTTCACCCGCCTGGGCCAGCGCATCATTCACTTGCTGACTGCGCAAACCAACTCCGGGCAGCTCTATGAAGTGGATATGCGCCTGCGCCCGTCCGGCGCCTCGGGCTTGCTGGTCAGCTCGCTGGGCGCCTTTGCCCGTTACCAGGAGGGCGAGGCCTGGACTTGGGAACATCAGGCCCTGGTGCGGGCGCGGGTGTTAGTTGGTTGCCCACGGGTCGGCGCCGGTTTCGAGGCGATTCGCGCTCAGGTGCTGGGCCGCAAGCGCGACCTCGACCAGCTGCGTCTGGAGGTCAGCGAGATGCGCGCCAAGATGCGCGGCGCCCTGGGCAGTAAGGAAACTGCGGCCGGCACCGCCGCCAATGCCTTCGAAGCCACGGCTCCGTTCGATCTCAAGCAGGACGCCGGCGGTATCGTTGATATCGAATTTATGGTGCAATACGCGGCCCTGGCCTGGTCGCATGACCATCCTGCGCTGCTGCGCTATACCGATAACATGCGCATTCTGGATGGTTTACAGCTGGTCGGTTTGCTCCCCGCGGCGGATGTAGCGCTGCTGCAAGAGGCTTATAAAGCCTATCGCGCGGCGGCCCATCGGCAAGCACTGCAAAAACAGCCGGGGCTGGTGAGTGCCGAGCAGTTTCAGCCAGAGCGTCGTGCGGTAATGCGCATCTGGCATGAGTTGGGCTTGAACTGATTGATTCGGCGGGCTGCCGCGCTGCGGCGAGTACCCCCAACGTTTGATCAACCAATTGAATACTTGAGGAGCAGGCAACTATGTCGATGGCCGATCGTGATGGCGTTATCTGGTATGACGGTGAACTGGTGCCGTGGCGCGATGCCACCACCCACGTCTTAACCCATACCCTGCATTACGGCATGGGCGTGTTTGAAGGCGTGCGCGCCTATAACACCCCAGAAGGCACGGCTATTTTCCGCCTCGAAGCGCACACCGATCGGTTGTTCGACTCGGCGCACATCATGAACATGAAAATTCCTTTCACCAAGGAAGAACTCAACGAGGCCACCCGCGCCGCCGTGCGTGAGAACAACCTGGAAAGCGCCTATATCCGCCCGATGGTGTTCTACGGATCGGAAGCCATGGGCCTGCGCGCCACCGGTTTGAAAGTACGGGTGATAGTCGCCGCCTGGCATTGGGGCGCCTACATGGGCGAAGAGGCGTTGAAAACTGGGATTAAAGTCCGCACCAGTTCCTTCACCCGCCATCATGTGAATATCTCCATGACCCGCGCCAAGGCCAACGGCAACTACATCAACTCGATGCTGGCGCTGCAAGAAGCCATCTCCGGCGGCGCCGACGAAGCCATGTTGCTGGATACCGAAGGCTATGTGGCCGAAGGTTCGGGCGAGAACATCTTCTTGGTGCGCAATGGCGTGGTTTACACCCCAGAAGTGACTTCCTGCCTGAACGGCATCACCCGTAACACCATTTTGACCTTGGCCGCCGAGCTGGGCATTCAGGTGATCGAGAAGCGCATCACCCGCGACGAGGTGTATATCGCCGACGAGGCCTTCTTCACCGGCACCGCCGCCGAAGTCACGCCGATCCGCGAAGTTGATGGCCGCACCATTGGCATCGGCAGCCGTGGCCCAGTGACTGAGAAGCTGCAGAAGGCATACTTCGATCTGGTTACCGGCCAGACCAGCGCCCACTCTGAATGGCGCACGCTGGTTAAGTAAGCGCCAAGCTATAAGTTGCAAGCTGCAAGCGGTTAGAGCTGCTTTAGCTTGTGGCTTGCGGCTTGCGGCTTGGAGCTACCCCTGATGAACATACTGATCGTAGGCCCAAGTTGGGTCGGTGACATGGTGATGGCGCAGACACTGTTTCAGTGCCTGCAACAGTGCCATCCCGGTTGCGAGATCGATGTGCTGGCGCCTGAATGGAGCCGGCCGATTCTCGAGCGGATGCCCGAAGTGCGCCAGACCCTGAGCTTTCCGCTCGGCCATGGCGTGCTCGATATCGCCGCCCGGCGCAAAATCGGCAAAGGCCTGGCCGGCCGCTACGATCAGGCGATTTTGCTGCCCAACTCGTTGAAATCCGCCTTGCTGCCGTGGTTTGCCGGCATCGCCAAGCGTACCGGCTGGAAGGGCGAGATGCGCTACGGCCTGCTCAATGACCTGCGCACGTTGGACAAAGAACGTTACCCGCTGATGATCGAGCGCTTTATGGCGCTGGCCTTCGAACCGGGTGCCGAGCTGCCCAAGCCCTATCCACGTCCCGCCCTGAGCATCGACCCGCTCAGCCGTGATGCGGCCCTGGGCAAGTTTGCGCTTGGCCTGGATCGGCCGGTGTTGGCCCTGTGTCCGGGCGCTGAATTTGGCGAGGCCAAGCGCTGGCCGGCCGAGCATTACGCCAAGGTCGCCGAACTGAAGATTCGTGCCGGCTGGCAGGTCTGGCTGTTTGGTTCGCAG
>JAIERD010000334.1 GCA_019747155.1 Pseudomonadaceae bacterium | reverse complement strand
ACCGAACTGGCGATAAAACTTTCTAGCCCGGCCAGCTGAACGCCGGCAAAACCCAGTAGACCGCCGCCCAGCAGGCTGGCGATAAAGCTCAGCGGCAGCGCCCAGCGCGCCGCGCCCTGTTGCTGGGCGGCCCATAAGCCGACCGCGAGCATCGCCAGCAAGTGGTCGAGACCGCCCAGTGGGTGACTCGCGCCGGCAAGTAGGCCGCTGTCGCTGTGGCCGGGGTGGGCCAGGGCCAGTGCTGGGGTCAGCAGCAGGATCAAGGCAACGCTGAAGTTGGACATTTTCATGGGATTTCCTTTTCTGCAGTCGGCTAAGTTAGGCGGCGTTGAGCATGCCGTGACGTTCGATAAAGGCGATGATCGCCGCCAGCCCCTGGCCGGTTTTCTGGTTGCTGAACACGAAGGGCTTGTCGCCGCGCATGCGTCGCGTGTCGCTGTCCATCAACTCCAGCGAGGCGCCAACCAAAGGGGCCAAATCGATTTTATTGATGACCAATAAGTCCGACTTGCAGATCCCCGGTCCACCTTTACGCGGCAGCTTGTCGCCGGCGGAAACGTCGATCACGTAGAGGGTCAGGTCGGAGAGTTCCGGGCTGAAAGTGGCCGATAAGTTGTCGCCACCAGACTCGACAATAATCAGGTCAAGGCCGGGGAAACGCCGGTTCAGCTGGTCGATGGCTTCCAGGTTAATCGAGGCGTCTTCGCGAATCGCGGTGTGCGGGCAGCCGCCAGTTTCCACGCCGATAATCCGCTCCGGGGCCAGGGCGGCATTGCGCACCAGAAACTGCGCATCTTCCTGGGTGTAGATGTCGTTGGTGACCACCGCTAGGTTGTAGCGCTCGCGCAGGGCCAGGCAGAGGGCCAGGGTCAGGGCGGTTTTGCCGGAGCCGACGGGGCCGCCGATACCGATTCGCAGGGGTTGGCTGTGCATCGCTGAGGTTCCTTTTAAGAGCGAAATAAACGGCTGTACTGGCGTTCGTGGGCCATGCTGGCCAGGGCCAGGCCAAAGCTGGCGCTGCCCCAGTGGGCCGGCTCCAGGCTGCTGGCATGGTGTTGGGCGCTGGTTAATAACGGCAGCAATTGCGAGGTCAGGCGCTGCGCCGCTTGTTGGCCGAGCGGCAGGGTTTTCATCAATACCGCCAGTTGGTTTTCCAGCCAGCCCCACAGCCAGGCGCTCAGCGCGTCCGCCGGACGAATGCCCCAGGCGCGCGCCGCCAGCGCCCAGGCGAGCATCAGGCTGGGTTGACGCAGGCGGGCCAAACAGTCGCGGCCCGCGTTGTCGAGTTCGGGCAAGTGCTGCAGCAGTTGTTGCAACGAGTAGCCCATCTGGCGGTTTTCTTGCTGTAACTCGCGGCTTTCGCGGCTGGCGGATTGGCGCTCGGCGAGGCTCAGTAACTCATCCCAGTCGGCGACGTTGGCCGCCGCGCAATGGGCCAGCAGCAAGGGCGCATCGAAGCGGGCCAGGTTGAGCAGCAATTGATCGGCAATCCAGCTGTGGGCGCTGGGCGAGTCGCACACTAAGCCTTGCTCGACGGCCATCTCCAACGCTTGGGAATAGCTGTAGCCGCCGATGGGTAACTGCGGGCTGGCGAGGCGCAGCAAAGCCCAGACATTTGGGTTCATGTGCGGACGCCAAATTGATGCAGGCGCGCCGGGTAACTGAACTCGGCGTCGCCGGCATGGGAGTGGTGCTGACCGCCGCCATAGGCGCCGTGCTCGGGTTGGTAAGGCGCCTCAATCAGCTCGACCGTGGCGCCCAGTTGCTCAAGCATGGCCTTGAGTACGTAGTCATCGGGCAGCCGCAGCCAGCCATCCCCGAGTTGCAGCGCGACATGGCGGTTGCCCAGGTGATAGGCCGCCCGAGTCAGCTCAAAAGCATTGCTACAGGTGACATGCAGCAAGGGCTCGGCCCGCGCGCAGACCCGCACTGTGCGGCCGTCCTGGGCTTGCAGGCATTCGCCGTCTTGCAGTGGCGGTTGGCCGCGTTCGAGGAACAGACCGACGTCTTCGCCCGCTGTGGTAAAGCAGCGCAGGCGGCTTTTGCTGCGCGCATCGAAGCTCAGTAACAGCTCGGCATCCCAGCGTGACTTGGGTTCAATACGGTGGTGGATGACCAGCATGAGGGCTTTCCGGCAGATTGATTACTGCTAGCAAAGCAAGCGCGGTGCCAAGGCCTGGCACGCGCGGGATTTAGTGCTGGCGCGGGGTTGCCGGAATAAAACTGTCGGTGTGGGCAGCTTTATTTGGTGCGCGGGAAATAGCCTTGCGCCAAATTGATGCACTCTCAGGCGCTGGGCTTGCCCAGACCTTGCTCAGACCTTAGCAGTGCTGTCGCCGATCATGATAAAGCGCAGCTGCTCGGTGATTTTCGCTTCGGCGGAGTTATTGCTGCGCGGGCTTGCCTAGACCTTGCCAGTGCTTGCCGCCGATCATGATAAAGCGCAGCTGCTCGGTGATTTTCGCTTCGGCGGTCAAGTGCGCCGGCAGCGAGGCGGGCGGCGGGTCGATCAGTTCGGGCAGGGTGGCGAACACGGTTTTCACCACCAGGTCGGCGAGCACGTCCATGGCCGCATCATCCAGATGTGGCATCTTGCTCATCAGCTTCAGGTCGGCTGCCAGGTCATCGGTAATGCGCTGGCGCAGGGCACCGAGGATCTGCCGCACCGGTTGCGAGCCACCGTATTGCTCGCGGGCGAGAAACAAAAACTGGGCGCGATTGGTCGTCACCGAGTCGATAAAAATCCGCGCACTGGCCTCGATCATCCCGCCCAGTTCGAACTCGTTGCGGCGTACCGCGCGTAAGGTGTCGCGAAAGGTCTCGCCGACCTCGGCCACCAGCGCCAGGCCGAGTTCGTCCATGTCGTGGAAGTGCCGGTAAAAACCGGTGGGCACTATGCCGGCCAAACGTGTGACCTCGCGCAGGCTCAGGCTGCCAAACCCGCGACCGCCGTCCATCAGGCTGCGTGCAGCCGCCATCAAGGCTTGGCGGGTTTGCAGTTTTTGTTCGGCGCGTGGCGAAGACATGGTCGGCGGGCTTCCTTGGCAAGGTGGGCACTCTACCAAAAGCGTGCGTGGAGCGTCGAACCCATGGCGGGTCGTCAGAGCAATTAAGTGAACACTTGTTGACTGAAACTCGGTGCTTCTGGCATTTTAGTGAACAATTGTTCACTGAGATTGCAGTTATGCCGTTAATACCCTTGGCTTGGACGCGTGCCGCCACCGCGCTGTTGCGCCCGCTGCGGGCGTTGGTGGCGCACAGCTGGTTGCGCGAGGCGGATGTCGACCTGCTGTTGCAGGCGCTGCATCCAGCGTGGCGTTTGAACCGAGTGCTGGCCCAGGTCGAGCGGCGCGAATGGGTGGCCGAGGACATGCTGGCGCTGACTCTACGCTGCAACGGCAATGCCGGTGGCTGGCAGCCGGGCCAGCACCTGCAATTGTTTACCGAGCTGGCCGGCGTGCGCCTCAGTCGCAGCTACAGCCTGACGGCGGTGCATGGCGATGGGCGGATCGAACTGGCGATCAAGCGCCAGCCTGGCGGGCGGCTGTCCAATTATCTGCTCGACCATTTGGCCGTGGGCCAGGTGCTGGAACTGGGCCAGGCCAGTGGCAGCCTACAGTGGCCGGCGGTGGCCGCCGATGGCGTGCTGCTACTGGCCGCCGGCAGTGGCATCACGCCCTTGTTGGGCTTGCTGCGTCAGGCCTTGGCCGAGGGCTTCAGCGCGCCGATCAGCTTGCTGCATTACGTCCGTAGCCGCAGTCAGCGGGCTTTTAGCCGCGAGTTGCAGGGCTTGCAACTGCAGTACCCGAACCTGCAGGTGCGCTGGGCCATCAGCGCTGAGGCGGCGGCGCTGGATGAGTTGTCCGGGCGCTTTCAGGTCAGTCATCTCAGCGGCTTGCCGGGCTCCAGCTTGCTGGTTTGTGGGCCGCACGGCTTTGTCGCCAGCGTGCGCCAAGAGTGGGCTGGCGAGTTGCAAAGCGAAGCCTTCAGCCTGCCGCCCGCCACACCTGATGCGGGCTTGCAGCCATTGCAATTGCAGTTTTCCCGCAGCCAGCTGCGGGTCACCGGCGACAACGCCAGCAGTTTGCTCGTGCAGGCCGAGCAGCACGGTTTGCGCCCCGCTCACGGCTGTCGCCAGGGCATCTGCAGCAGTTGCACCTGCACCCTGGTCAGCGGCGCGGTGCGCGATTTGCGCAGCGGCGGGCTGTTTAGCGAACCGGGCCAGCCTATCCGTATCTGCGTCAGCGTCCCCCAGGGCGATGTCGTGGTCGATCTCTAAAGGGAGTGAGTCATGCGCCAAGACCGTCAATTAACCGCAGCCGAGCAGGCTGCCTTCGGCGCCGAACTGGATGCCCTGCGCGCCGCCACCCAAGCCGATTTGGGCGCGGCCGATGCGCGCTATATCCGTCGCATTCGCAGCCTGATTCGTGGCTGCGCCCTGGCTGGGCGGTTGCTGCTGCTGGCCGGCTGGTTCCCGCCGACCTGGCTGCTCGGCACCCTGCTGCTGGGGCTGGCGAAGATCCTCGAGAACATGGAGTTGGGCCACAACGTCATGCACGGTCAGTACGACTGGATGAATGACCCGGAGCTGGCCGGGCGCAGCTATGAGTGGGACATCGCCGGGCCGGGGGATTTCTGGCGGCATACCCACAACCATATCCACCACACCTACACCAACGTGCTGGGCATGGACGACGACATCGGCTACGGCGTGGTGCGGCTGTTTCCCGAGCAGCGCTGGAAGCCGTATTACCGCTGGCAACCGCTGTGGGTGACGATTCAGGGGCTGCTGTTTCAGTACTCGGTGGCGGTGCAGCACCTGCAACTGGATCAGTACTTTAAAGGCAAGCTGAGCCGCGACGAACTGCGCCCACGGCTGAAAAAATTCAACGGCAAAATCGCCCGTCAATGGGCCAAGGATTACCTGTTCTTCCCGCTGCTGGCGCTGGTGCTGGGGGCGAATGCTGTGGCGGTGTTGGCCGGCAATGCAGTGGCTAATTTGATTCGCAATCTGTGGACCTTTGCCATCATCTTCTGCGGGCATTTTACCGAGCAGGCGGCGGTGTTTGATCGCCGTGAGCTAGAGGGTGAAAGCCGTGGCCATTGGTACCTGCGGCAGATGCGCGGTTCGAGCAACCTGGAAGGCGGGCGGCTGTTCCATATCCTCAGCGGCAACCTCAGCCACCAAATCGAACACCACCTGTTCCCCGACCTGCCGGCGCGGCGCTATGCCGAGTTGGCCGTGCAGGTCCGCGAGATCGCCCAGCGGTATGGCCAAACCTACAACAGCGGCAGCTTCGCCGCGCAGTTCGGTTCGGTACTCAAACGCATCTGGGTCTATCGCCTGCCGAATGCCGGGCAGCCGGTTTAACCAATGGTTGTGTGCTTGTTAAGCGTTGCTGAGAACTGACAGGGTTGCCGGCACTGGGTTTTGCGTAGGGTGGGCTTTAGCCCACCAAAGTTACGCGACTCAGAGGCGGTGGGCTGAAGCCCACCCTACAAAAGCGTTCTACTGATGCATCCAGAAGGGTTAACTCTTCCAGAATTTCGGCACTGCCATCAGCCCCAGCCCAATCGCCCAGAGCAGCCAAGGGTCGCTGATAAAATACGGGTAGACGATCAGCGCTATGCCACTGAAGAAGGCCGCCTGACGCTGCTGCTTCTTGCCGTAGATCAGGTAGCCGACGCCGATTGAGCCGAACACCAAACCACTGAGCAAAGTTGCCGTGCTGTCCATGGGCGGGCCTTATTGTTGCTGGCTTTCGAGGTTTTGCAGGCGTTGCTCATTGAGCGCGTTGGCTTGCTCGATCTGCTGTTTGAGTTGTTGCGCTTGCAGTTGCAGTTGCTCGGCCTGCTTGGCTTCTAGGCTGGCCACTGCGGCGGTTTCACCGAGGCCGCAAGCGCTGAGGCTGGCGAGGGTTAATAGGCAGATGGCGAGACGAAAGCTGTGCATGGGCGCTCCAGGTTAATCTGAGGTGTGGACTATTGTAGGGCCGTCTCGGCACCGCCAGCCCGGCATTTTTGCGGCCTGCCGCCGATCTGTGACGAGGCGCCGATTAACGGTGCATGGCCGCGAGTGACGCTTACATTCGCCAGATCAACAGCGTCGAAGAGCGCCAGTCATGTAGCTCGATCTGCTCGGTGGGCGCGACGCCGGGGATGGCGAAGCTGTTGCTGATCAGCAGGGCGTTCGGCTGCATTTCGGCGCGGGCCTTGAGCCAGAGTTTGGCCATCGGCGCAGGCGACAGAAAGCAGTAGACCACCTCATAACCGGCCAGCGGCTGCTGCCACAGATTGCGGTAGCGGATCTGGCAGTTGGGCCGCAGCAGGCAACGCAGCCAAGCCAGAACAAACACCAGCGGCGCGGTCTCGACCCCGACAAACTGCGCTTGTGGGTAGCGCCGCGACAACTGATAGAGGCTGCCGGCCAGCCCGCTGCCCAGGTCGATATAGCGAAACTCGGCCGGCAAAGGGCGCAGCAGTTTGTCCAGCTCGGCAATAGTCTGTTGCCCGGTCAGATACAGCGGCACCCGCTCGCGCAAGCTGTTCCAGTTCAGCAGCAATAACAGCACAAAGGCGCCGAGCAAGGCACTGGGCGGCAGCTGTTGGCCATTGAGCAGCAACAGCGCGGGCACAAACAACAGATTGATCGGCAGCCACCAGCTCGGCAACCCAAGCCTGCGGCCCAATAGAGCCGCCAACAGCCCTTGCAGTAAACCAGCGGCGATTGGATGGGGGCGATACGCCCAGGAGGCATGGGCGGTGATGCCCAGGAGCAACACCAGCAAACCAGCCCCCAGCTGCGCCAAAAGTGCGCGCAGGGCCGGGTGGTGCAGGGCGGGATGCTGTT
This sequence comes from Pseudomonadaceae bacterium, assembly GCA_019747155.1. Classification (GTDB taxonomy): domain Bacteria; phylum Pseudomonadota; class Gammaproteobacteria; order Pseudomonadales; family Pseudomonadaceae; genus Aquipseudomonas. The sequence goes on along the minus strand of JAIERD010000334.1, from coordinate 12,667 downwards.
GCAATGTTGTCATCGGGCGGGTCCGCTGTGGATGGCGGCATCCTAGCATTTAAGCCTGTCGGGTAAGCGTGGCGAAGCACACCGAACCTTTAAGCGCGTGCTTACCCGTAAAAGCGGGCGCTCCCAGAGCATCGCGGGCAAGCCCGCTCCTACAAAAAGCCGCTGCTAGCCGTAGCGCTTCTTGGCTTCAATCGCCAGGCCGCTGCCGATGCTGCCGAACACGTTGCCTTCCACATGTCGGGCGTTCGGTAGCAGGGCGGCGATCTGCTGGCGCAGGGCCGGGATGCCGCTGGAGCCGCCGGTGAAGAACACCGTGTCGACTTGCGCCACGCTAACTCCGGCTTTGTTGAGCAGTTGCGCGACGCTGTCACGCACCCGTTCGAGCAAGCCGTCGATGGCGTTGTTGAGATCGCTGCGGGTCAGGGTTACGGCCAACTCGGCTTCGATCCGTTGCAGCGACAAGTGATGCTGCTCGACGCTGCTGAGGGCGATTTTGCTGTCTTCCATTTGCATCGCCAGCCAGTGCCCGGCACGCAGTTCGATTAGTTTCAGCAGGCGGTCGACGCCGGTGGTGTCGAGGCAGTCGTAGCGCATGCTTTTCAGCGCCAGCTGGGATTTTTGCGCGTACACGGCGTTGATGGTGTGCCAGGTGGCCAGGTTCAAATGGGTGCTGGTCGGCATCGGTGCGGCGCTTTTCATCCGGCTGCCGTAGCCGAACAACGGCATCACCGCTTGCAGGCTCAGCTGTTTGTCGAAGTCGGTACCGCCGATATGCACGCCGCCGGTGGCCAGAATGTCGCTGTGGCGCTCGGCCTGCATGTGCCGCTCGGGCGCCAGGCGGATCAGGGAAAAGTCCGAGGTGCCGCCGCCGATGTCGACGATCAGCACCAGTTCTTCGCCGCTGATGGTGCTTTCATAGTCGAAGGCCGCAGCGATTGGCTCGAACTGAAAAGAGACGTCCTTGAAACCGATGTTCTTCGCCACGGTGATCAGGGTGTCGGCGGCCTCGGCGTCGGCTTTCTCGTCGTCATCGACAAAAAACACCGGGCGGCCCAGCACCACTTGCTCGAATGGCCGCTCGGCAATGGTCTCGGCGCGTTGCTTAAGTTCGGCCAGAAACAGTCCGAGAATCTGCTTAAACGGCATGGCGCTGCCCAGTACCGTGGTTTCGCTTTTCAGCAACTTGGAACCCAGCAGGCTTTTCAGCGAGCGCATCAGCCGGCCTTCATAGCCTTCCAGGTATTCGTGCAGCGCCAGGCGGCCGTACACCGGGCGGCGTTCTTCGAAGTTGAAGAACAGCACCGAGGGCAGGGTGATCTTGCCGTCTTCGAGCGGCAGCAAGGTGGCGGCATCCGGTTGCAGCCAGCCAACCGTGGAGTTGGAGGTGCCAAAATCGATGCCCAGGGCATTGGCGGGAAGACTAAGACTCATGCGACGGGTGTTCCGGGAAAAAACGGCCGCGCAGTGTATGCGAGTGCGCCGACCGATGCGCGGGCAATTGCGCGCCGCAGGTCGGTCAGCGCGCTTGACGGCTGGCGTAATGGGCATAGCCTTGCGCCGAGTATTTATGCCGTGGCGCTGCGCCACGCTGTTTTTTGGGGAGGCGAGATGTCTGCAGCTTCAGGTGCGCCGTTGCCGCTGGCCGAGCGCGCGGCCTTGTTTAGTCAGTTGGCGGCGCTGGAGCGGGCCGGGGTGCCGGTCGAGCGGGCCTTCGCCATGTTGCAACTGCTGCCCGCCAGTCAGGCGCGCGTCGCCGCTGCCGGCGCGCAAATTGCCGAGGGCCGGGATCTGGCCAGTGCCGGGCAGCGCAGCGGTTTGTTTAGTGCGCTGGACGTGACCTTGCTGCAGGCCGCCCAAAGCGCCGGCAGTCCGGCGCGGGTCTATCAACGCCTGGCCAAGCACTACGGGCAACAGGCCGAGCAGGCGAAACAGCTGCGCTCGCGGCTGCTGTTGCCGGCCGCCATGCTGCTGTTGGCGTTGCTGGTGCAGCCTCTGCCCAACGTAGTCAGCGGCATGCTCAGCCCGACGGGTTATGTGTGGGGCGTGCTGCAGCCCTTATTGCTGATCGCGCTGGTGTTTTATTCGGGCCGCCGCTATTGGCAGCGCTCCCAGACTCCGGCTGCGCTGGGCAGCGCCAGCTTGTTGGATGCTTGGTTGCTGCGCCTGCCGGTGCTGGGCGCGGCCCATGCACGGCGTAATGTTCGCGATTATGTGGAAACCCTCGGTTTGCTATTGGAGGCCGGCCTGCCGATGTTCAGCGCGCTGCCCAAAGCCTTGGCCACCTTGAGCAATAGCCAGCTGCGGCAAGATTTTTTGGCCTTGCAGCTGCGGGTGCTGGGTGGCGAGTCTTTGGCGGTGGCGCTGCGGCCGATGAGTTTTCCCGGCCAGCCATTGCTGCTCGGGCTGATTGTCAGTGGCGAGGCCAGCGGCACCTTACCGGCCAGTTTGTTGAACTATGCCGAGCGCGAGACCCTGGCGTTGGCCAGCCTGCAAGAGCAGCTGGCCACTTGGTTGCCACGCTTGGCCTATCTGTTGGTGGCGCTGTGGATGGCCTATGGGCTACTGACCGGCGGCGGCATTATGCCGCAGGCCGTGTGAAAACTACTGCGCTCGGTTATGCGGCGTTAAAAACAGGCGCGGAAGCCGCTTGCGGCTAACGCGCTTTAGCGCGGCCCGAAGGGCGAGTGGAACGAGTACTGCTCATTTACAACTCGTAAACTCCGCGTCCTCGCCTGTTTTTGCCTTGCCTAACCTTCGCTCGCTACGTTTTCACGCGACCTGAACTGCCAGCGGAGCTGCGTTAGCGGCGGCTGGAACGCCAAGACGGCGGCGGGCGGGGATGTGCCTTGCCGGCGGCGGCAAACGACTGACTAGTAACTATTGATTGGCAGGACAGGTTAATGCAGCGAATTTCTCACCAACAACTGCGCAGCGCCTTTCGGGCGCTGCTGAGCGGCGACCGCTGTTATCACACCGCCTCGGTCTTCGACCCGATGTCGGCGCGGATTGCTGCCGACTTAGGCTTTGAAGTGGGCATTCTGGGCGGCTCGGTGGCGGCCTTGCAGGTATTGGCCGCGCCGGACTTTGCCCTGATTACCCTCAGCGAGTTTGTCGAACAGGCCACTCGCATCGGTCGGGTGGCGCGCTTGCCGGTGATTGCCGACGCGGACCATGGCTATGGCAATGCGCTGAATGTGATGCGCACCGTGGTGGAGTTGGAACGGGCCGGTGTGGCTGCTTTGACTCTGGAAGACACCCTGCTGCCGGCGCAGTTCGGGCGCAAGTCCACCGACCTGATTGGCGTGGCGGAAGGCGTCGGTAAAATTCGTGCGGCCGTGCAGGCGCGGGTCGACGGCGAGCTGGCGATCATCGCCCGCACCCATGCCGGCGTGCTGTCGGTGGCCGAGGTGCTGGAGCGCACTCAGGCCTACCAGCAGGCCGGCGCCGATGCCATCTGCCTGGTCGGGGTGCGCGACTTTGCCCACCTCGAACAGATCGCCCAGCACCTGAGCGTGCCGCTGATGCTGGTCACCTACAGCAACCCCGAGTTGCACGGCGATCAGCGCTTGGCCGAGCTGGGCGTGCGCATCGTGGTCGATGGCCATGGCGCCTACTTTGCCGCGATCAAGGCCACCTACGACTGCCTGCGCCAGCAACGGCAAATCACCACGGCCACCGATTTGAGCGCCTCCGAGCTGGCGCATAAATACACTCAGCCCGAGGACTACTTTGTTTGGGCGCGGGAATTTATGAATGTGAAAGAGTAGCGCGCTGCTCGTTGGTGGGCCGATCGGCCGCCGTGCAAAGCCTATGCCCCGAAGAGCGACTCCGTAGGGTGGGCTTTAGCCCACCGCCCTTGAGCGCGGCAATATTGGTGGGCTAAAGCCCACCCTACGCAAAGCCCATCGCCGGCAATTGCGCCTCGTGCTCGGCTCAACACATAACGGCTACAGAGCCTTGCAAAAGCTGCGGTAAGCGCTCATACCATCAAGAGCAAGGCTTGATTGTGTGGGAGGCAGCATGGCGGGCGGTTGGGTGGCCGATGGGGCCGTGCAAGAGCAAATCGACAACAGCATCGAGGATGCCGTGCAGCGTGCCCGCAGCCAATTGCCGAAGGGCGACAGCCTTAGCCAATGCGATGCTTGCGGGGAAGAAATCCCGCAGGCGCGGCGCACGGCGATCAAAGGTGTGCGCCTGTGCGTGGCCTGTCAGACTGAGCGGGATAAACAGCAGGCCGTAAGTGGCTACAACCGTCGTGGCAGCAAAGACAGCCAATTGCGCTAAATCGTCGGGCTGTCCGCTTTGCCGCTCGGGCCTCGCGCCGGGCGCTGATTTAAATCTAAGCAATACGCTGTGCAACCTCCAGGCAGGCCATGCTGGGGGCATCGTTGTTGATGCATGACTCAAGGTGGAGCAATGGAGTTCAAGGATTATTACAAGGTACTCGGGCTGGAACCGGGTGCGGACGACAAGGCGATCAAGACCGCCTATCGCAAGCTGGCGCGCAAATATCACCCGGACGTCAGCAAGGAAAAGAACGCCGAAAACCAGTTCAAGGAAGTGGCCGAAGCCTACGAAGTGCTGAAAACCGCCGAGAAGCGCGCCGAGTACGATGAGCTGCGCCAGCAGGCGAAACAGGGCCGGCCGTATGCGCCGCCAGCGGGTTGGCAGTCACGCGGCAATGGCGGTTTTAGCGACTCGTTTGGCAGCGGTGGGGGTGAGTATTCCGACTTCTTTGAGTCAATGTTTGGTGGCGGTGGACGCTCGCGCGGCCCACAAGGCAATGCCCGCAGCAGCGGTCGACGAGGACAAGACGTGGAAATGGAATTGCCGATTTTGCTGGAAGAAACCTTGGCCGATGAGGCCAAGAAAGTCGCTTTCCAGCTGCCGCAGTACAGCGCCGACGGTCAACCGCTGGCCGCCATCAACAAGACCCTCAACGTGAAAATTCCGGCTGGGGTCAGCGACGGCGAGCGCATTCGTCTCAAGGGTCAAGGCGCGCCCGGCTTGGGTGGTGCCGCCAATGGTGACCTGTATTTGATCATCCGGCTGGTGCCTCATCCGCTGTTCGATGTCGAGGCCCATAACCTGATCATCACCGTGCCGCTGACGCCCTGGGAAGCGGCGCTGGGCGCCAAGGTGGCGGTGCCGACCCTGACCGGCAAGATTAAACTGACCATCCCAGCCAAAACCCCACGTGGCCAGCGCTTGCGGGTCAAGGGCAAAGGGCTGGTCAATAAGCTCGGTGAGCGTGGCGATTTGTACGCACTGTTCAAAATCGTCATCCCGCAGCAGGCCGATGAGCAAAGCCGCCAGCTGTGGGCGCAACTGGCTGAAACCGCCGCCTTCGACCCGCGTGCCGAATGGAGTAAGTGATGATGAGCAGCAGCCTGATTCTGCAGTTGAATGCCGACGAACTCTGCCAGTCGGCCGAGCTGTCCGTCGAGTACCTGCTGGAGATCGTTGAATACGGGATTCTTCAACCCAGTGGCCAGACCCCTGCCGAGTGGTTGTTCGATGCCGGCGCCTTGGTTGTGGTCAAACGAGCGTTGCGGCTGCGTCGGGATCTGGACCTCGAGTGGGCCGGGATTGCCCTGGCGCTGGAGCTGATGGCCGAGCTGGAGCAACTGCGCCATGAAAACAGCCAGTTAAAGCAACGTTTGAGTCGTTTTGAACAGCCCTGAGGCGAGCTTTGCGTAGCGCTTAAGGGCGCAGTGGCTGGCGATGGGCTTGGCGTAGGGTGGTCAATACATAACTGGACATAGCTCAAAAAGAGCTGACGGGCGAGACCGCAACCTTAGTGATTTAATCAGTGTGACCGCGTTTTTAGGGTGGCCAGTATGTCTAGATCTGCGTTTGCTGTTAGAAGCTTTTGCTTGTCGCTGCTGTTGGTGCAGGCAGTGGGCGTCCACGCGCAAGAGTGCATCGGGGTGGTCACCAGCGGTGGCGGCGCGAGCTTTTGGCAACAGGTTGGCAATGGTGCGCAGGCTGCGGGTGTGGCTGAAAATGTCGCGGTCTATGTGCGCGGGCCGATTCGCGAGGGCGATGTGGATGGGCAGTTACATATCATCGAAAAAATCTTGCAGCACGCCTGTACGGCCTTGGTCATAGCCCCGGCTGGCGCGGCGATTTCAGCCCGCGCTGCGGAGCTTAAATTGCGCGGTGTGAGCACCCTGTATATCGACCGCGATGCTGGCGACAGCCGCGCGGTAGTGGCGGTGCTGAGTACCGATAATTTTAATGCCGGGGTGCTGGCCGGTGAACAGATGGTCAAAGCTTTGGGCGGCCATGGCGCGGTGGCACTGTTGCGTCATCAAAAGGGCATTGCCTCCAGCTCTGAGCGCGAGCGTGGCTTTGTGCAAAGTGCCACGGCCGGCGGTTTACAAGTAGTGTTCGACCAATACCTGGGCGACAGCGATCAGCTGGTGCTAAGCAATTTTGCTGCGGCAGTACCGCATTTAAATGGCGTTTTCACCCCCAATCAGTCGACCACCTTGCTGACCCTGGGGGCGCTGCGCCGGTTAAAGGCGGCGGGCCGCGTTACCCACATAGGGTTTGACGGTGACTCGGTGCTGATCGAGGCCGTGCGCAGTGGCGAACTCGCCGGTGTGGTGCTGCAACAGCCCTATCAAATGGGTTATCAGGGCGTGCAACAGGCCGCGCGTTTATTGCGTGGTGAAACCAGCGGCCCGCGCCAAGTTCGCCTGGCGGCGCTGTACGTCAATCAAGCCAATCTCGACCAGCCGGAGGTCAGGCAGTTATTGCCTAAGCAACCTTAGGGCGTTTTTGGCAGTGCCGCGATGGCGCGATTGAGCCTGGCAAATAGTTGCTTGGCCCGCAGCAACAGAGAACCCTTGTCGATGCCGTTTTCGTTGTAGTGATAGGGCGCCTTGTCACACCAGACCACAGCGATGGGCTGCTCAGCGGGCTCCTGGGCCTGGGCTGGCAGGGCGAACAATCAGCTCAATAGCAGGTACGGCAGCGCAGCTTTCACGGTGAGGGTTCCGGGTAGTGGCTGCGGCAGGCGTGGCGCCCTGGGGGGCGCTGAGCGACACAAAGCTATTGCGCAGCTATAGCCCAGGCGACCTTTATATCGGCATCAGGCGGCCCGTCACAGCGGGGTCAAAATAGAAAATAACGCTGCGCCATCGGCAGCACATCGGCCGGTTCGCACCAGAGTAATTGGCCGTCGGCCTTGACTTGATAATTCTGCGGGTCGACCTCGATATCGGGCAGGTAGTCGTTGTGGATCAGGTCGGATTTCTGCACCGAGCGACAGCCTTTGACCACCGCGATCTTCTTCTTTAACCCAAGCTGCTCGGGGATGCCGGCATCCAGCGCCGCCTGGCTGATAAAGGTCAGGCTAGTGGCGTGGCGTGAGCCGCCGTAGCTGGCGAACATCGGCCGGTAGTGCACCGGTTGCGGGGTAGGGATCGAGGCGTTGGCATCGCCCATCAGGCTGGCGGCGATGGCGCCACCCTTGAGAATCAGGGTCGGCTTCACCCCGAAAAACGCCGGGCGCCAGAGCACCAGGTCGGCCCATTTACCCACTTCAATCGAGCCGACTTCATGGCTGATGCCGTGGGTGATCGCCGGATTGATCGTGTACTTGGCGATGTAGCGCTTGATGCGGAAGTTGTCGTTGCCGGCACCGTCGCCCGGCAGTGGGCCGCGCTGCTGTTTCATCTTGTCGGCGGTTTGCCAGGTGCGGATGATCACTTCGCCGACCCGGCCCATGGCCTGACTGTCGGAGCTGATCATGCTGAATGCGCCCAGATCATGCAGGATGTCCTCGGCGGCGATGGTTTCGCGGCGGATGCGGCTTTCGGCAAAGGCCACGTCCTCGGCAATCGACGGGTCGAGGTGATGGCAGACCATCAACATGTCCAGGTGTTCGTCGATGGTGTTTTTGGTGAATGGCCGGGTCGGGTTGGTCGAGCTGGGCAGCACGTTGGGCAAACCACAGGCCTTGATGATGTCCGGCGCGTGACCGCCGCCGGCGCCCTCGGTGTGGTAGGTGTGAATGGTGCGGCCCTTGAAGGCGGCCAGGGTGGTTTCCACAAAGCCGGATTCATTCAGCGTGTCGGTGTGGATCGCCACCTGCACATCGTACTGGTCGGCCACGTTCAGGCAGTTGTCGATGGCCGCTGGCGTGGTGCCCCAGTCTTCATGCAGTTTTAAGCCGATGGCGCCGGCTTTGACTTGCTCGATCAAGGGTTCGGGCAGCGATGCGTTGCCCTTGCCGGTAAAGCCCATGTTCATCGGGAAGGCATCGGCGGCCTGCAGCATGCGCGCCATGTGCCACGGGCCGGAGGTGCAGGTGGTGGCGTTGGTGCCGGTGGCCGGCCCGGTGCCGCCGCCGATCATGGTGGTGACGCCGCTCATCAAGGCTTCTTCGATCTGCTGCGGGCAGATGAAGTGGATATGGGTATCTATTCCCCCCGCAGTAAGGATCATCCCTTCGCCGGCGATCACCTCGGTGCCTGCGCCGATGGCGATAGTCACGTTCGGTTGGATGTCTGGGTTGCCGGCTTTGCCGATGGCTTGGACGCGGCCGTCTTTCAGGCCGACGTCGGCTTTGACGATGCCCCAGTGGTCGATGATCAGCGCGTTGGTGATCACGGTGTCGACCACATCTTTGGCGCAGAGTTGGCCTTGGCCCATGCCGTCGCGGATCACCTTGCCGCCGCCGAATTTGACTTCTTCACCGTAGGTGGTGAAGTCCTGTTCCACTTCCAGCCACAGGTCGGTATCGGCCAGGCGCACTTTGTCGCCGACGGTGGGGCCGAACATGTCGGCGTAGGCTTGGCGGGAAATTTTCATCGGTTTGCCTTGAGAATTAATTGGGTTTGAAATCGTTCGCTGCGCTCACCATCGCGGGTAAACCCGCTCCTACAGGTGATCGCATTCCCTTGTAGGAGCGGGCTTGCCCGCGATGAGGCCATAGCAAATGCCTCGAAAATTACAGCTCGCCCATGACGCGCCCGGCAAAGCCGAACACCCGGCGCAGGCCGGCCAGTTCCACCAGTTCCACATCGCGCGACTGGCCCGGCTCGAAGCGCACCGCCGTGCCGGCCGGGATATTCAGGCGCATACCGCGCGTACTCGGTCGGTCGAAGCTCAGTGCGTCGTTGGTTTCGAAAAAATGGTAGTGCGAGCCGACCTGAATCGGCCGGTCGCCGCTGTTGGCTACCTTCAGGCTGAGGGTGCGGCGGCCGACGTTGAGTTCGATCTCGCCGGGTTGGATCTGGTATTCGCCGGGAATCATCGCGGGCTCCTCAGGCTATCGGTTGGTGGACGGTGACCAGCTTGGTGCCGTCGGGGAAGGTGGCTTCGAGCTGGATATCCGGGATCATTTCCGGGATGCCTTCCATCACCTGTTCGCGGGTCAGCAGGGTGGTGCCGTAGTGCATCAACTCGGCGACGGTTTGGCCGTCGCGGGCGCCTTCCAGCAGGGCGGCGGAGATCAGTGCGATGGCTTCCGGGTAGTTGAGTTTCACGCCACGGGCCAGGCGCCGTTCGGCCACTAAGCCTGCGGTAAAGATCAGCAGTTTGTCTTTTTCACGGGGGGTTAAATCCATCGGTCAGGTGCTCCAGATGCGTGGCGGGACGGCGTCGCGCCCCAATAATTCGGGGCGCAACAGGCGCCAGAGTTCGATCAGCCAGGCGCGCGCGTGCAGCGCCTCGCCAGCTAGGCAGCGGGCGACCAGTAAGCCGGGTAATTGGCTAAGGTCGCCGCGTACCCGCGAGGGGATTTCGCGGCAGCGCTGCAAGAGTTCGGCATCGATCTCGCCGCTGATTAGCAGGGTGGCGAACACCGGTTGCCCGACCAGACCGATCGGTGAGTCGAGCAGGCCGTCGTTGCCGACCACACGTTGGCGTTCGTGCCAGAGCAGTTGGCCGTCGCGGTGGATGTCCAAGTGCGCCTGGAAATGGCCGCTGTCGAAGCGCTCGCCACTGGCCGGGCGGCCGAGGGCAATGATGTCCCAGTAGCACAGCCGCGCGTCGCCTTCGAGGTCGATGCGGGTGCTCAGTTCCGCCTGGGCGCCGGCATAGACGATGCTTTCTTGCGGCAGCCACTCAAGGGTCGCACCGGCGCCGACTTTGAGTGTCAGCTGCTGATAGGCCGGGCCGTTGGCGCGGTACCATTTGGCGGCGCCGGGGCTGGTCAGTTGCGCCCAGGCAGCGGCGCCGACAGCCACCGCAATGTCCAAACGGTCGCCGCCAGCAATCCCGCCTGGCGGATGGACGATGATGTGCTGGCAGACTTCCGGGCCTTCGGCGTACAGGTGCTTTTGCACCCGCAGCGGGCCGCAGTGGCGGCGTTGGGTGGGTCGAGTGCTTTCGCCGAAACGGCCATAGGCCAGCTCCAGCTCGGCGTGCCAGCTGGGGGTAAATAGGGTGGTGGTGTGTGGCGCGTTCATATTGAGTTCAAATCGTCACCAGCCCGCGCACGCCTTGGGCTTCCATGGCCTCGCCACGGCCTTGCTGGATGATTTCGCCACGGGACATGACCAGGTACTGATCGGCTAGCTCGGCGGCAAAATCATAGAACTGCTCGACCAGCAGAATCGCCATGTCGCCGCGCTCGGCGAGCTTCTTGATCACCAGGCCGATCTCCTTGATCACCGAGGGCTGAATACCTTCGGTGGGTTCGTCGAGAATCAGCAGGCGCGGCTTGCTCGCCAGGGCACGGCCGATGGCCAGCTGTTGTTGCTGGCCGCCGGACAGGTCGCCGCCACGCCGTTGCTTCATCTCACGCAGCACCGGGAACAGCTCGTAGATAAATTCCGGAACCACCTTGGCCTGGCTGCCGGGAAAACGTGACAGGCCCATCAGCAGGTTCTCTTCCACCGTCAGGCGACCGAAAATTTCCCGCCCCTGCGGCACATAGGCGATGCCGGCGTGCACCCGTTGATGGGGCTTGAAGCCGGTGATGGCCTGACCTTCCCATTGCACTGCGCCGTCCTTGGCCGGGATCAGGCCCATCAGGCATTTCAGCAGGGTGGTTTTACCCACGCCGTTACGGCCGAGCAGGCAGGTGACTTCGCCGATCTTGGCCTCGAACGACAGGCCCCGGAGGATATGGCTGCCGCCGTAGTATTGGTGCAGTTGTTGGACTTGCAGCATGGCGATTCATCCGTCGTAGGGTGGGCTTTAGCCCACCATGAAAGTTCTGCCTGGTTGGTGGGCTGAAGCCCACCCTACGAAACCTCAGCGGCCCAAATAGACTTCAATCACCCGCTCGTCGGCCTGCACCTCGGCCAACGAACCTTCGGCCAGCACGCTGCCCTGGTGCAGCACGGTGACGTGGTCGGCGATGCTGCCGACAAAGCCCATGTCGTGCTCGACCACCATCAGCGAGTGCTTGCGTGCCAGCGATTTGAACAGTTCGGCGGTGAATTCGGTTTCCGCATCGGTCATCCCGGCCACCGGCTCGTCCAGCAGCAATAGCTGCGGTTCCTGCACCAGTAACATGCCGATTTCGAGGAACTGCTTCTGACCGTGGGACAGCAAGCCGGCGGGCCTGTTGCGCGAGTTGTCTAGGCGGATGGTGGCGAGCACTGCGTCGATGCGGTCACGCTGTTCGCCGCTGAGTTTGGCGCGCAGGCTGGCCCACACGGACTTGTCGGTTTTCAGCGCCAGTTCGAGGTTTTCAAACACGCTCAAGGCTTCGAACACGGTCGGCTTCTGGAACTTGCGACCGATGCCGGACTGGGCGATTTCGACCTCGCTCATCTGGGTCAGGTCGAGGGTTTCGCCGAAGTAAGCGATGCCACTGTCGGGGCGGGTTTTGCCGGTGATCACGTCCATCATGGTGGTCTTGCCGGCGCCGTTGGGGCCGATGATGCAGCGTAATTCGCCGACACCGATGTACAGGTTCAGATGATTCAGCGCCTTGAAGCCATCGAAGCTGACGTTGATATCTTCCAGCGTGAGGATGGTGCCGTGGCGGACATCCAGGCCCTTGGCTGCGGCGCTGCCGAGACCCAGCGCATCACGGCTGGTGCCGGCGTCCTGGTTGGGGCTGCTGTTGGGGTTAAACGCGGGTTCGAGCATGATTTCAGGTACCGGAGCGGCTCTCATTGATCCTTCTCCGTGGAAGTTGTCAGGAGCGCGTCGCGAGCAATTTCAGCTGCAAGGCGCACGGAGCACAGCGACGAGACAGTACAACTGGGTACGGCGAGGAGCGAGCACCGCGCAACGCCGCAGATGGAATGCGCAGTAGCGATCATGATGACTTCCTGCGTAGTAGGCCGATTACGCCTTGGGGCAAGTACAAGGTGACGACGATAAACAGAAAGCCGAGGGCGAACAGCCAGTATTCGGGGAAGGCCACGGTGAACCAGCTCTTCATGCCATTCACCAGGCCGGCGCCGAGTAGCGGGCCGATCAGCGTGCCGCGACCGCCCAGGGCGACCCACACGGCGGCTTCGATGGAGTTGGTCGGCGACATTTCACTGGGGTTGATGATGCCTACCTGTGGCACATACAGCGCGCCGGCCAGGCCACAGAGCACAGCGGAGAGCACCCAGATAAACAGCTTGTAGCCACGCGGGTCGTAGCCGCAGAACATCAGGCGGTTTTCCGCATCGCGCAGGGCGGTGAGGACTCGGCCGAACTTGCTGCGGGCCAGCTTGAAGCCCAGCCATAGGCTGCCGACCAG
>JAIERD010000209.1 GCA_019747155.1 Pseudomonadaceae bacterium | reverse complement strand
CCAACGGGATATCGACGCGCCACTGTTCGGCGGCACGCGCAGCATTGCCAGCTTTGCCCCACAGGGCGCCACCCGCGTGTACAGCGCCAGCGAACTGCTCGACGCGCTCAATCGTCTACAACAACAGTCCGCCAACGACCTAAGCCACCGCCTACATCAACCGCAGGCCGTCGAGGGCCTCAAAGCCGACCTACAGCAACAATTGGAGAGCTACAGCAGCCAGCCCGGCGAGCAAAAGCTGTCCGACCAAGAGGCTGACGTTATTGACCTGGTCGGCATGCTGTTTGACTTCATCCTTGATGACGACAACCTGCCAGACAATTGCAAAACCGCCCTCTCGCACCTGCACACGCCGTACCTGAAGGTCGCGCTGCAAGATAAAGCGCTGTTTACCCAGCACCAGCATCCCGCCCGCCGGCTACTCAATGCCATGGCCCAAGCTGGCGTACTGTATGGCGGCGACGGCGACGAGCGCGGTTTACTGGCCAAGATGCAGTGGGTGGTTGAGCGAGTCATTCACGGCTTTGCCGGCGATCTGCAACTCTTTGAAAGCCTACTTGAAGAGTTCAATGAGTACGCCGCAACCCTGCAGCACAAAGTTGAACTGCGCGAACGGCGCGCCGTGGAAGCCGCCAAGGGCCGCGACAAGCTCCTCGGCGCCCGCCAACTGGCTGTCGAGGTGGTGGCTCAAGCACTGCATGAGCGCCAGCCGCCGGCTATTATCCGCAATTTTCTCGAGCTGACCTGGGCCGACGTACTGGTATTCGTCTGCCTTCGCCATGGTGAGCGCAGCGCCGAATGGCAGCGCGCCAGCGAGGTCGCCGAGCAACTCGCCTGGAGTGGCACACCGCAAGACGCCAACGGCCGCGAGCGTTTGCAAGCGCTGCGCGTGGCGCTACTGGAAGACCTGCGCCAAGGCCTTGAGTTGCTCGGCGGCTATCATGACGCCGGGATTCGCCGCCTGCTACAAGACCTCGTCGCCTGCCAGCACGCCGTGCAAGCCAAGCAACCGCAGATCGCCGCCAAGCTTAATCCAGCGCTGCCTGAAAGCCCGCTGAGCGCCATGCTCGGCGAAGATGCCGCCCTGGCCACCAGCGCGCCGCGCGCCGCCGGACTATCCGTGCGCGCGCAGGCGCTGGTTAAAGAGCTTGAGCAAATCGAATTTGGCACCTGGTTTGAATTTGTTAACGACGACGAAACCCGCGAACTAAAACTGTCGTGGTACAGCCCGACGACGCGCAACTACATGTTTGTCGATCACAGCGGTCAACGAGTCGCGATCAAACCGCTAACCCTGCTGGCCAGCGAAATGGAGCAAGGCCTCGCCCGCATCATCGCCCCCGAACGCGCAGCTCCGCTGGTGGATCGCGCCCTCAGTGCCATCTACCGAGTCTTGCAGCGCTTTAGCGGCCGCACGACTGCACAAGTTTAAGGAGTGTCCATGGACGATCGTCGTCAGCGCAGCCGTCACCATGCCGAACTGCAGCTGGAAGTCTTCGACCTTAATACTGGGGAAAGTCTCGGTCGTGTAGTCGACCTCACCGATGACGGCTTTATGCTGTTCAGCGAGACCGCCGTATGCGCCGACTCGGTGTGGGATTTGCGCTTGGTATGCGCCAACCCAGTAGACAATATCCGCGAAATCCGCCTGGGCGCCGACTGCCTATGGAGCCGCCCCGGTGCCGATGGCCAGCATTGCTGGAGCGGCTTTCATATAATCGATCTGGCCGACGACCAGGCCGCCGCGCTGGCGATACTTTTAGAGCATATTTAAGCCCGCCAACAATAAAGACTACGCACCAGTTACGCGTTGCACCGAGCTGTAGCTCTTTGTAGGAGCGGGCTTGCCCGCGATGCCTGCAAGCCAAAAGCATCGCGGGCAAGCCCGCTCCTACGGTTCTGCAATAGCTAACTTAGGCATAGAAATAATGAAGCCCGCGTTACGGGTTTCATTATTTCTTTCCGCACTCAGCTAAAGACGATGACATCGCCCTCTACCCGACCAACAACCTGGCTGCCAGGGGCAAATTTGCCGGCCAGAATTAGCTGCGCTAGCGGGTTTTCGATCCAGCGCTGAATCGCCCGTTTTAATGGCCGCGCACCGTAAACCGGGTCGTAGCCCACGGCAATCAGCTTATCCAGCGCCTCGTCACTCAACTGCAGATTCAACTCGCGCTCTGCCAAACGCTGGCGCAGACGGCTCAGCTGAATTTGTGCAATGCCGGCAATTTGCTCACGCGCCAGGGGCTCGAACACCACCACTTCGTCGATGCGGTTGATGAACTCTGGACGAAAATGCACGCTCACCGCATCCATTACCGCCGCACGCTGGGCCTCCGGGTCGCCGACCAACTCCTGAATCTGCGCCGAACCCAAATTGGAGGTCATCACTATCACGGTATTGCGAAAATCCACGGTGCGGCCGTGACTGTCGGTTAAGCGCCCATCTTCCAGCACTTGCAGCAGCACGTTAAACACGTCCGGATGAGCCTTCTCGACCTCATCGAGCAGCACCACCGAGTAAGGTTTACGCCGCACCGCCTCAGTTAAATAACCACCCTCCTCGTAGCCGACATAGCCCGGCGGCGCGCCAATCAAGCGGGCGACCGAGTGTTTCTCCATAAACTCGGACATATCAATACGCACCATTGCCTCGGTGGTATCGAACAGAAACTCAGCCAGCGCCTTGCACAGCTCGGTTTTACCCACGCCGGTCGGGCCGAGAAACAGAAACGAGCCACTCGGCCGATCGGGATCGGACAACCCGGCACGGGAGCGGCGCACCGCGTTCGACACCGCCACCACGGCTTCGTCCTGACCTATTACCCGTTGATGCAGCAGGCTTTCCATCTTCAGCAGCTTGTCGCGCTCGCCTTCGAGCATTTTTGACACTGGAATACCGGTCCACTTCGAGACCACTTCGGCGATTTCTTCCTCGGTCACCTTGCTGCGCAGCAATTGATTTTCGGCCTTGCCGTGCTGATCGACCATTTGCAGGCTGCGCTCAAGGTCCGGAATAGTCTCGTACTGCAACTTCGCCATGCGCTCCAAGTCACCCTTGCGCCGAGCGGTTTCAAACTCTTGGCGCGATTGCTCGATGCGCTGCTGGATTTGCGCCGAGCCCTGCACTTCGGCTTTTTCGGCTTTCCAGATTTCCTCCAGGTCGGCATACTCACGCTCCAGCCGGGCGATGTCTTCCTTCAGTTTTTCTAAGCGTTTGAGCGCCGCCTCATCGTCTTCCTTGTTCAGCGCCGCGCACTCAACTTTGAGCTGAATCAAACGCCGTTCCAAGCGATCAAGCACCTCAGGCTTGGAGTCGATCTCCATGCGGATGCGGCTGGCGGCCTCATCGATCAGGTCGATGGCTTTGTCCGGCAACTGGCGATCGGTGATATAGCGATGGCTGAGTTTGGCCGCTGCGATGATCGCGCCATCGGTGATCGCCACCTTGTGATGCACCTCGTAGCGCTCCTTCAGGCCGCGCAAAATGGCGATGGTGTCTTCTTCGCTCGGCTCATCCACCTGCACCTTCTGAAAGCGCCGCTCCAGCGCCGCATCTTTCTCGATGTACTGGCGGTATTCATTGAGGGTAGTGGCACCCACGCAATGCAACTCGCCGCGCGCCAGCGCGGGTTTAAGCATATTGCCAGCGTCCATGGCGCCATCGGCCTTGCCGGCGCCGACCATGGTGTGCAGCTCGTCAATAAACAGGATGACCCGACCTTCCTGCTTGCCCAGTTCGTTGAGCACCGCTTTTAAGCGCTCCTCGAACTCGCCACGAAACTTCGCCCCAGCAATCAGCGCGCCCATGTCCAGCGACAACACGCGCTTGTCCTTCAGGCCATCGGGCACCTCGCCATTGATGATGCGCTGAGCCAAGCCTTCAACGATGGCGGTTTTGCCCACGCCGGGCTCGCCGATTAACACCGGGTTGTTCTTGGTGCGGCGCTGCAACACTTGAATGGTGCGGCGAATCTCATCGTCACGACCAATCACCGGATCAAGCTTGCCTTCCTCGGCTTTTTTGGTCAGATCAACCGTGTATTTATCCAGCGCCTGACGCGACTCTTCGGCGCTCGGATCATTCACCGCATCGCCGCCGCGCAAGTTATTGACCGCATTCTCCAAGGCTTTTTTCGACACACCCTGGGCCAGCAGCAGCTTGCCCAGCTTGGTACTGTCATCCAAGGCGGCCAACAGGACTAGCTCACTGGAGATAAACTGATCGCCCTTTTGCTGCGACAACCGATCCGCCTGATTCAGCAAACGGGCCAGATCCTGCGACAGATTCACGTCGCCAGTCGGGCTCTGAATTTTTGGCAGTTGATCAAGCTCTTTGCTCAAGGTCTGGCGTAGGCCCGTCACGTCAAAGCCCACCTGCATCAGCAACGGTTTAATTGAGCCACCCTGCTGCTCCAGCAAGGCTTGCAATAGATGCAGCGGCTCGACCGCCGCGTGATCAAGCCCAACCGCCATGGACTGGGCATCGGACAATGCCAGTTGCAACTTGCTGGTTAAACGATCGATGCGCATAACTTTCATCCTTTATCTGCGAGCAGGCCGGCGCGAGGCGCGCTAAAGCCTGTTGGTATAACAGTTTAGATGAGGATAATTCTGGGCGATTCAAGGCCGGCGACCTTGATATAGGTCAGTGACCGGCGCGACGAACGAAGATGGCGTAGCTCGAACGGATTAAACCAGCCAGACCAGCGAGGCAAAACGGCCCGTGCGCGCGGCGCGCCGATAGGAATAAAAGCGCGGATCGCTGACGGTGCACAAACCTCCACCGTAGACCGCCATCACCCCGCAAGCGGCCAAACGAATTCGCGCCAAGGCGTAGATATCCGCCATAAAGCGCCCGCGATTAAGGCTCGGGGCGAAGGCTGCAGCAGCCTGCGGATGCGTCGAGACAAAGGCCTCACGCACCTCGGCGCCGACCTCGAACGCAGCAGGGCCAATGGCCGGACCCAGCCAGGCCAGCAACTGCTCAGACGGTAACGCCATGGCCTGCACAGTGGCCTCCAGCACACCGCCGGCCAAGCCGCG
Organism: Pseudomonadaceae bacterium; assembly: GCA_019747155.1. Lineage (GTDB taxonomy): Bacteria > Pseudomonadota > Gammaproteobacteria > Pseudomonadales > Pseudomonadaceae > Aquipseudomonas. The sequence continues at coordinate 14,320 of JAIERD010000209.1, read as the reverse complement.
CCAGCCCGCATGCGCCGCCGCCACCCGGGTGCCGGCACGGTCACAGAACAACACTGGCAAACAGTCGGCGGTCAGCACCGCGCAGGCAACGCCGGTCTCGGCCGTGTAACTGGCGTCCGCCTCAGCTATTTGCTCAGCATCAGCCGCCGCCACCTGCATGCCATGCACTTGCCGCAACCAGGCAGGCGAACAGCCAATAGCAGCCTGCAGGTGCTGGCGATTGACGGAGACAGAGAGGGAGTCATCCTCGACATGGTCGCCGAGGTTGAAGCTGTCGAAGGGTGGCCGACTGACGCCGCCGGCGCGGGTCGTCACGCATGCTTTAACCCGCCCCGGCGCTGGCCAGTCGGGCACTAGCCAATCCGCCGGCCAACTACTCATCGATTAAACGCCGCTCAGCCAATAAAGGCTTCGCGATCCTGACGCAGCAGCGTCAGCAACCAAACGAAATCATCCGGCAAAGGTGCCTGCCATTTCATCCGCACGCCGGTGGTCGGATGATCCAGCTCCAAAAAACGCGCATGCAGGGCTTGGCGCGGAAAGTCTTTGAGCGACTGCACCAGCGTTTGGCTAGCGGCCGGCGGAATGCGGAAACGCCCACCGTAAGCCGGGTCACCCACCAAGGGGAAGTTGATGTGCGACATGTGTACGCGAATCTGGTGCGTACGGCCGGTCTCCAGCTTGACCCGCGTATGGGTGTGCAGACGAAAACGCTCCAGCACGCGGTAGTGACTGACCGCTGCCTTGCCACCTTCCATCACCGCCATGCGCTGGCGCTGCTGACCGTGCCGGCCGATCGGCGCGTTGATCTTGCCGCCGGCAGTAATCACGCCGATGACAATGGCCTCATAGATGCGGCTGACCGAGCGTTTTTGCAGCTGATCGACCAGTTTGGTCTGCGCTTGCAGCGTCTTGGCCACCACCATCAAGCCGGTGGTGTCTTTGTCCAGGCGATGGACGATGCCGGCGCGCGGCACATTGACCAGATCCGGCACGTGATGCAGCAGAGCATTCAGCAAGGTGCCGTCGGCATGCCCGACCGCTGGATGCACCACCAAGCCAGCTGGCTTGTTAAGCACCAGAATCTGGTCGTCTTCGTAAACGATATCCAGCGCGATGTCTTGGGCAATCCACTCACCCTGGGCTTCTTGCTCGGCGTTTAACACCAGCACCGAGCCGCCATGGACGATGTCGCGCGGGCGCACCACGGCGCCATCGACAGTCAAATGGCCATCCTTGATCCAGACGCTAAGGCGCGAGCGCGAGTACTCATCGAACAGTTGCGCGGCAACTTGGTCGAGACGCTGGCCGCCTAAATCGGACGGAATTTCTGCACTATGTTGAATGATTTCAGGCATGGGCTGCTGCGAAGGGCGTGTAGCTTTTGGTTTCAGCTGCGCGCTTGTGGTTAAATACGAAAACTTTGTCCCCGATTAGGGACACCCATCATAACAGGACGACTGCGCTCAAGACAGCCAGCCGTAACAGGGACGCAAGCCGCCATGCAAGTGAAACACCTGCTGCTGATCGCCATCCTCGGACTCACCGCCGCGTGCTCATCCAGCGATACCGTGGACGAAAACCTCAGCGAAACCGAGCTCTACCAGCAAGCGCAGGACGACTTGGACAACAGTAGTTACGCCAGCGCCGTCAGCAAGCTAAAGGCACTGGAGTCACGCTTCCCCTTCGGTCGCTACGCCGAACAGGCGCAGCTGAACCTGATCTTCGCCTATTACAAGAGCATGGAGCCGGAAGCTGCCAAATCGGCCGCCGAGCGCTTTATCCGCCTGCACCCGCAAGACCCGAACGTCGACTACGCCTACTACTTAAAAGGCCTGACCTCGTTTGAGCAAGACCGCGGCATCATGGCTCGCTTCCTGCCACTGGACGTCACCAAGCGTGACCCAGGCGCCGCCCGCGACTCGTTCAACGAATTCGCCCAGCTGACCAGCCGCTACCCCAATAGCCGTTACTCGGCTGACGCCAAAGAGCGGATGATTTACCTGCGCAACCTGCTGGCGGCCTATGAGATTCACGTTGGCCACTACTACATCAAACGCCAGGCCTATGTCGCCGCTGCCACCCGCGGGCGTTACGTGGTAGAAAACTTCCAAGAAACCCCAGCGGTCGCCGACGGCTTGGCGGTAATGATCGAAGCCTATCAACGCCTGGGCCTCAACGAGCTAGCAGCCACCAGCCTGGAAGTGCTGAAGCTCAATTACCCAGAATCACCAAACCTGGTCGACGGCCAGTTTGTCCCAAGCGAAGCCGAAGCCGACAACCGCAGCTGGCTGAGCAAAGCCACCCTGGGCTTACTTGAAAACGATGCACCGCTGCCGCCAGGCGAAACTCGCGCCAGCCAGGACGTTATTCGCCAGTACCAAAACGCCGTCGACGAAATTCCGGAAGAGCTGCAACCGCAGAACCCGGACGACGACGCGCAAGCCGAGGAAGAACACCAGCAAGCCGAAGCCAATGGCGCAGACCGCTCAACCTGGAGCTACATGACCTTTGGTGTATTCGACTAAAGCGCCAACGCTGCAATAAAAAGGGAGGCCAGCGGCCTCCCTTTTTATTGACCGAGCAACAACCTGCGCACAGCCAAAAACTATCGGAGCGCAGCCGGCACTTTAACCTTTGTGTTGGCGCCAACGGCTTGGCTAAACTGAGCAACATACATTCAAGAAGACTCACTCATGTTGCTGCGCCTACTGCTCACCCTAGCGCTGATTGGCGCGCTCATTTGGTTGTGGCGCCACCGCCACCGGCAAGCCTCGGCCGCACAGCCCGCAAAAGCCACAGAACCCAGCGGCGAGCCAATGCTGCGCTGCGCCCATTGCGGCCTGCATGTCCCGCAACACCAAGCACTAACCTCGGGAGCCAGCAGCTATTGCAGCCAAGCCCATTTGCAACAAGGCCCCAGCCACAGTGAGCGTTAAACACCCAGAGTTAAGCGACAACCAAAGCCTGCGCATACTGCGGCTCTATCACCTGTATCGAGTCATCATCGGCCTGGCATTGGTTGCCCTGACTTACGCCGAACTCGACGCGCAAGTCATCGACCTGGTTAACGCCAAACTATTTGGTTATATCAGCTGGACTTACCTAAGCAGTAATCTGCTGTTCGCCGCATTCGCACGCAAGCCGAAAAACGTGCTGCAAGTATTCAGCATCGCCTTGCTCGATGTATTGCTGCTGTCGGCGCTGTTCTATTCTGCCGGCGGCAGTCCCAGCGGGCTCGGCAACTTACTGATAGTGGCGGTAGCGATTGCCAATATTTTGCTGCGCGGCCGCATCGGCCTGCTGATTGCAGCGGTTGCCGCCAGCGGCATGATTTACCTGACGTTTTACCTAAGCATCAGCCGCCCCGCCGCCAGCGGGCAATACCTGCAGGCCGGCGCACTCGGCGCCCTGTGCTTTGCCGCTGCGCTGTTTTTACAAGGCCTGACCCGGCGCTTACAACAAAGTGAAACCTTGGCCGCACAACGGGCCACTGCAGTCGCCAACCTCGAAGCACTGAACAGCCTGATTTTGCAGCGCATGCGCACCGGCATTTTATTGCTAGACGACCAGCACCGGGTACTGATGGCCAACCCTGGCGCGCTCACCTTGCTTGGTAACGAGCAATTGCAAGGGCGAGTGCTCGACCCCCACTGCATCGAGCTGATCAAAAGCCTGCAGCAATGGCGGCACAACCCAACACTGCGCCCACAGAGCCTGCAGCCACTGAGTAACGGCCCACTGCTGCAACCGAGCTTCGTCCCGCTACAGCGCGGCGAGCAACTGGACACCCTGGTATTTCTCGATGACATCTCGCAGATCGCCCAGCAAGCCCAGCAACTTAAACTGGCCGCATTGGGGCGCCTGACTGCCGGCATCGCCCACGAAATTCGCAATCCGCTCGGCGCCATCAGCCATGCGGCGCAACTGCTACAAGAGTCCGAGCATCTGCCAGTGACAGATCGACGTCTGGCGCAAATAATTCAAGACCATTCCCGGCGAATGAATCAGGTCATCGAGAACGTGCTGCAACTGTCGCGCCGCCGCCAAGCCGAGCCACAATTACTCGACCTAAAATACTGGCTGCATCGCTTTGCCAGCGAATACCGCAGCACCGCCCCTGCCAATCAAATGCTGCACCTAGAGACCAGTAGCGGCAGCCTGCAAACCCGCATGGACCCCCATCAACTCACCCAGGTACTGACCAATCTGGTGCAGAACGGCCTGCGCTACAGCGGCCAAAAACACAGCCAGAGCCAGGTGTGGCTGAAACTGTTTCGCGCCACCGACAGCGACCTGCCGGTATTAGAAGTGCTCGACGATGGCCCCGGCGTGCCCGTCGAGCAACTTCAGAGTATCTTTGAGCCCTTCTTTACCACCGACACCAAAGGCACCGGCCTGGGTCTGTATATCTCGCGCGAACTCTGCGAAAGCAATCAGGCGCGACTGGACTACCAACAGCGCGACAGCGGTGGCAGCTGCTTTCGCATCACCTTCGCCCACCCACGAAAATTGAGTTAAGCATGAGCCGGCAGAGAGCCCTGATCGTCGACGACGAGCCCGATATCCGCGAGCTGCTGGAGATCACCCTGGGCCGCATGAAGCTCGACACCCGCAGCGCCCGCGACGTTAAAGAGGCGCGCGAATGGCTGGCCCGCGAGCCCTTCGACCTGTGCCTGACCGATATGCGCCTGCCCGACGGCACCGGCCTGGAGCTGGTGCAACATATCCAGCAACGCCACCCGCATGTGCCGGTCGCGATGATCACCGCTTACGGCAGCCTCGACACCGCGATCAACGCACTAAAAGCCGGCGCCTTTGATTACCTGACCAAACCCGTCGACCTGGCGCGCCTGCGCGAACTGGTCAACAGCGCCCTGCGCCTGGGCACTGCCGGCAGCGATGAGCGCAGCGTCGATGATCGCCTGCTCGGCGACACGCCACCGATGCGCACCTTACGCAGCCAGATCAGCAAGCTCGCCCGCAGCCAGGCGCCGGTGTATATCAGCGGCGAATCCGGCAGCGGCAAAGAACTGGTCGCCCGACTAATCCACGAACAAGGCCCGCGACTGGAAAAACCCTTTGTGCCGGTCAACTGCGGCGCCATCCCCTCAGAGCTGATGGAGAGCGAGTTTTTCGGCCATAAAAAAGGCAGCTTCACCGGCGCCATTGAGGACAAGCAGGGCTTATTTCAAGCGGCAAATGGCGGCACCCTGTTCCTCGACGAAGTCGCCGACCTGCCACTGCCCATGCAGGTCAAACTGCTGCGCGCCATTCAAGAGAAAGCCGTGCGCGCCGTCGGCGACCAGCAAGAATTGATCGTCGATGTGCGCGTGCTCTGCGCCACCCACAAAGACCTGGCCAGCGAGGTGGCCGCCGGGCGTTTCCGCCAAGACCTTTACTACCGCCTTAACGTTATCGAGCTGTGCGTCCCTTCATTGCGCGAACGCCGTGAAGATATCCCACTGTTAGCGGCACGCATGCTTGCCCGCCTAGCCCAGGGCAGCGGTTTGAGCAGCGCCACACTCAGCAGCGATGCGCTGGCCAAATTGAAGAGTTATCGCTTCCCCGGCAACGTCCGCGAGCTGGAGAACATGCTCGAACGCGCCTACACCCTCTGCGAAAACGAACAAATCCAAGCCAGCGACTTGCGCCTTGCAGAAACCCAGAGCAGCGGCGAGTCCGGTGAAATCAGCTTGGCCGGCATCGACAACCTCGAAGATTACCTCGAGAGCATCGAACGCAAGCTGATCGAACAAGCCCTGGAAGAAACCCGCTGGAACCGCACCGCCGCCGCCGAACGCCTAGGTATGACCTTCCGCTCGCTACGCTATCGCTTGAAGAAACTCGGCATCGACTGAGGCCAGAATTTGTTAATCGAGACTATCGACCCGCTAACTGTTGCAGACCGACTTTGTAGGGTGGGCTTCAGCCCACCAAGACTTTTGCAAAGTCAGCACACACCAAATAGCGCCAACAGTGTCGCCGGGCTAGCGACGCGACCGCCGATTTGAATCAGCTCCTCCGACCGCTGCGCAACCAACAAGCTGCCTACACGGCGTCCAAACGCCTGCTTGGCGCATAGGGCGCCGGATCAACAATCGGCTCGCGCCCCAGCATCAGATCAACCAGCAACTGGCAACTGGCCGGCGCCAACACCAAGCCATTGCGATAATGCCCGCAGTTGAGCCATAAGCCCTCATGCCCAGGCACAGGCCCAATAAAGGGAATACCCTCCGGCGATCCCGGCCGCAAACCGGCCCAATGACCAACCACCTCAGCATCAACCAAAGCCGGTAGCAACTCCTCAGCCGAAGCCTTAAGGCTTGCTAGGGCTGAGTCCGTCGGAGTTTTATCGAAACCTTCAAACTCCAACGTACTGCCGACCAAAATATGCCCATCGCGCCGAGGAATGGCGTAACGACCCTTGGCCAACACCATGCTCGGCAGAAAATCTGCGGCGCACTTATAAAGGATCATCTGCCCTTTAACCGGCTCAACCGGCAACTCAACCCCAAGCATACTCAGCAACTGCGCACTCCAAGCGCCAGCCGCGACGACCACCTGATCGGCAAGCAACTCGCCCTGCGCAGTCTGCACACCGCAAACCCGCTCACCATCAAGAACGAAACCAGTAACCGGGCAATGCTCATGCAGCGTGACATTCGGCATCTGCAATAACGCTTGGCGCAAGGCACGCACTAGCTGCGGATTGCGCACATTGGCCACTCCCGGCATCTGCAACGCCTGCTTAAATCCCGGCGCCAGCATCGGCAAAGTCCTATACACCAGCGCAATATCAACCGCCGCCAACGGCCGCCCTTCACGCGCAGCCCATGCCAAAGCCTCGGCTTGATCCTCCAGATCAAACCAGTACAAACCCGTCACATGCACCTCGGGATCAATCCCAGTATCCGCCAACAACCGCTCAGCCAACCCCGGATAAAAATCCTGCGACCAATGCGCCAGCGCAGTTACAGCGGGACTGTAACGCCAAGGATAAAGCGGCGAAACAATCCCGCCGCCGGCCCAAGAGGCTTCGCGCCCAACGGCCTGTTGCTCGACTAAAATCACTGACAGACCACTAACCGCCAATTGATAGGCGCTCAGCAAACCAAGCACGCCACCACCCACAACTATCTGCACACCATCACACCTTGGCATTAACACTATCCGCTTTAGACTGCTTAAATGGTTAATTCGCAACTCTGGCAAGGATGCCGGGATCATGACAAAAGTATACGGCCACACACTACTTGAGCTTATAGTTTGCCTATTGATTTGCGGCATTTTGTTGAGCGTTGCAGCCCCGCCCCTAGGCGCCGCGCTACAAAGCAACCAACAAACGCAACTACTTAACCAGCTCGTAGGGACTCTCAACTATGCTCGCGGGTCGGCGGTGCTCGACCGCAACACTGTCGCAATCTGCTCAGGACGAACCCACTGCCTAAGCACGACAAATTGGAGCAACCAGCTACTGATATTCAATGACCAAAATCAAAACGGTCAAATGGAGGCCGAGGAGCGACTGCTGCGCACCGAGGTAATAAGCGAAAACTACATTTGGAACTGGTCCAATCTTCGTCATCGCAGCTATCTTCAGTTTGAGCAAAACGGCAGCCCTCGCGCACTGAATGGCACACTGACTTTATGCAGAGCAGGTCAACCACTCAAGCAAATAGTCATCAATGTAACCGGCCGAATGCGAACTCAGTCACCCTCCGCCACTGCTCGCTGCAGCTAAATGGCACTTCGTCGTTTGATCGGCTCGCTGGTCGAACCCTAGGTGGCAAGCTCAGCGGCCTGCGATAGGGTGAAGATAACTAAAACGAGCATCGCATGATGAATTCAAATAAAGGCTTCACTCTGTTAGAGCTCATGGTAACGGTTGCAATTCTTGCAATCCTACTTAGCATCGCCGCACCAAGTTTTCGCACACAAATCGAAGCCTCCCGCTTACGCGCTGATACCGACAACATCATGGCCGCACTACAGCTCGCCCGCAGCGAAGCGGTCACACGTAGCCTACCGGTAACAGTTAGTAACTTTTCCGCCGGAGCCACCGTGATGCAAGGGGCAACTTCACTACGTGTGTTCCCAGCACAATCGTCTGGAGTTGCCATTGCCGGTGCAGCCATTACCTTCCGCCCAGACGGCAGCGTTTTGGTAGTTCCTCCTGCCCGCGTAGCCGCAACCGTAACCGGACCAAGCGAGGCACGAAACGTCTGCGTTAACTATATAGGCCAAGCAAGTATTGTTGATGGAGCCACGCTATGCCCTTAATTATCTCGAGTCGCAATCAGGGCTTCACACTGCTTGAAGTATTGATATCGATGCTGATATTAGCTATCGGACTACTCGGCATGGCTGCTCTGATGATGTCCAACCTCCAAGCCAACCAGGGCGCTGCACTGCGCAGCACTGCGACCATATTGTCCTATGACATAGCCGATCGCATTCGTAGCAACGTAGGCACAGTGGCAACACGCACGTACCCAGACACCACCCCTGCGGATGCCGTACTACCAGCCTGCCACACGGACCCGCTTGGCTGTGGGCCAACTGACCGGGTTCAAGAAGATTTAGCCCAGTGGAATGCCAGCCTGCTTGCCATCCCAGGCGCTACAGGCCTGATTACCCGCATCAATGACAACAACTATTGCATCGCCATCTTCTGGACCGAGCCAGCTGAAGCCGAGGCGCTCGCCCGCAGCCCCTGCGGTCAAGACGCCGCAGGCCGCGCGTTTGTGACCATGAACATAGAGCTAATAAAAAGGGACGTACTATGAAACGCGTCTACTCCCAGATAAATACACACCAGTCAGGATTTTCACTGATCGAGATCATGATCGCCCTTGTCATAGGCTTAATAATGATCTTGGGTGTAACCGAAATATTCCTTACCGCCAGCCGTAGCGGGGTGACTAGTAGCGATCTAGCCAGAGTTCAAGAGAGCGGTCGCATTGCCCTAGAGCTCGTCAGCAAAGAAGTGCGGCGCGCAGGCTATAAAGGCTGTGTAAGCTCAAAAACCGGATTAAAGACCGGCGGAATTACCTATCCCGATCAAGCGATTACCGGCGCCGCCGACACCATCACCGTTAACTACGCACGACTAGACGCAGTCGGCGGTTTCCCGGAGAGGGGCTGCGACAATCAACCGCTGGCCGCCTACCAAGTCACTTTCAGTAACTGCGGTGACGCACTGTGCATTCAGTCCAACGACAGTGGCGGCGCGCAACAACTAACCGCCAACACTCAGATGGCTGTCACCTATGGCCGACTGCAAGGCAACAACATCATCTGGGGTGTACCCGCTACTGCAGCGCAGTGGACAGCGGTGCATGCAGCCCAAGTGGCACTCACCGTAACAAGCCCGCAAGGCGATGTGAGCCGCACATTCAGCTCAACAATAGACCTGAGGAATCGCTTATGACCACCGCACACGCCAAGCAAAAGGGCGCAGTACTGTTGGTCAGCATGGTCTTACTGCTAATGCTGACCATCATGGCTATTACCGTCGCAAGCAACTCATCCCTGCAACAACGAATGAGTTCAAACGCACAGGATCGAAACGTTGCTTTTCAAGCAGCCGAAACCGGCTGGGCTCGCTGGACTATGTGGTTTGAGGGCACTGCTAACGCACCAGCAACGCCGGACGATATAAGGCTCCCCTCTGGCAGCGCAACCATAGACGCCGTTATTGACAACACAGAAGCTAGCTGCTTGCAAAATGCTAAATACACCTGCCACCACATGACTATTACCGCCACAGCTGCAAACGCCACAGCCGTACATAGCATGGGCTACCTAGTCCGCGACATGAGCGATAACCAATAACGGTTAGGAGTATCACATGAACTCAATCATCTCCAGCAAAGCTCGCGTAGCCCTTGGTGGCGCGCTTGCCAGCGCATTATTGCTCAGCGCCTCAATTAGCTTTGCTGATGACACCGAAGTTTTCTTCGGCGGCCCATCGATCGATACCGGTGTGCGGCCCAACGTACTGTTTATCTTGGATAACTCAGGGTCAATGCAGTGGCGCTTAGCCAGCAACAACAACCCCCTCGCCGGGGAGCAGTCGCGCCTGCAAGTGCTCAAAGACTCTTTTGCGCAAATCATGAGCACGGCGGGCGCCATCAATGCCGGTGTCATGGTGCTTAACCCGCGCGCCGAGTACAACAACACCCTGATGATGTATCCGGTCACCAACATCGACACCGTGCTACCCAGCTCAGTGCAGCAGGTAGCCTCCACTCCGCGCATTAATGGCAGTGGTGACGATGCCGGCCAAAGCAGTTTAGGTGGTGGTGCCGTCATCAATGGCACCAGCCTGCAAATGGGTTACGTCTCAAACACTAGCATCACGCCAAATTCGCAAAATAGCGTACTTGTACGTGACAGCGCTTTTTTTCAGAGCAAATACACCCCCAGCGCAGGGCCTTTCGCCGGAATACCAAGCAACTTCGCCTGCGCCATGAATGAGAATGGTAGCGCCCACCACACCTCCACCACTGATTCTTGTGGTAACAGCGATAAAGACAACATCAACATCCGCTCCAATACCGACACCAACGCCGGCAACCCCTCCGGCACCAACCCCATTATTGGTACGGCGATGCTGCATTTCACCGGCCTCAACGTACCGCCAGCGGCCGGACTAGATTCGAGTTTTAGAGCCTATCTCGACCTAGTCCCGACCAACACCCAAACTGGCGGCAACAGACCCACTGTGGTATTGAACATTCAAAACGCCAAAACGCCCGACTTGCCACAGAGTCTGACTGCCGTCGATACCGGGCGAACCTACTTAGCGCCGCTCAGCACGCCTAATAACCCATGGGTAGCTGGTGCCAAGACTCGCATTGAGATAACCAATCAGGTCAAAGACATACTTGATAACGACGGGGCAAGCCTAACGGGTTTGTTCCTCAAAATGCGCGCAACAACAGCAACTGATTACACCTTGTGCCTAGCCAGCGGCAGCGGAACCCCCGGCAGCCAATGCGGCACATTAGCCGGCGGCCTGTTCAAAGCACCGACCATTGTCATCGAGTACAACACCACCGCCACTACCGTTGAAACCAAGAGCGCGGCATTACGTTTTCAAGATGTGGGCATCCCCCAGGGAGCGACCATTCAGACTGCACGGATTGATTTTTACCCAGCAGCAGGCAACTCAGTTGGCGACGCCCTAACCCTCAAGGTGCAGGCACAACTGGCCAATGATGCCAGTGTTATTACTGCAGCTGAAAACGTGCTGGGGCGCCCAAAAACGTCAGCTACCGCATGGGTGGTCCCCGAGTGGCAGCCTGATATGCCGGTAACCCAAGTACAGGGGCCCAGCGTAGTGAGCCAGGTGCAAGCAGTTGTCAACCAAGGCGGCTGGTGTGGCAACAACTCCATGGCCTTCCTCCTTGAGCCTGTAAGCGGCAACAGCATTCGCACAGCCTTCAGTTATGACGGAGGTATTGGCTTGCAACCGACATTAACCGTTACCTATACCGGCGGCGAGAGTGGCTGTCACAACCCCATATATGAAGCTACGGTAAACACTGCCAAAGATGATGCCTATCAGAGAGCCAACGGCGAAGTCATCCTTGATGGTACTAATATACCCTTGACCACCGATCGTTTCGCCGCACGCTTCACCGGTGTACCGCTGAATAGGGGCGCCACTATTCTTGACGCGCAGGTCATTCTCACGCCCAACAGCACCGTAGCAAGTGCCAATGTCAGCAGCAATATTCGCTTCGAGCAAGCGGATAACGCAAGTCCATTAGCGGCCAACATCAACAATATCAGCGCCCGCAGCCAAGCAGGCGCTAGCACTTGCACAATCAATAGCTGGACTACCGGCACGCCATTCAAGTGCTCCCAGTCCGGCATCAAAACCGGCCTGCAGGGGATTATTAATCGCGCAGGCTGGGTAGCGGGTAATGCGCTAGTTATTACCGGCACCCAGACCGCCACCAACACTTTGCAAGCCAAGTCTTTCGAGGACAATCCTGGGCAAGCCATCAAACTGCGGATGAAAGTCGCCCACGGAGGCCTAGTCAGTCCCGGTTACACCGTACGCCAGCACATTAACGCCTTGGTGCAAAACATGGTAGCCCCCGACAGCACACCCATTGTGCCTGCCTACTTAGAGGCCGCTAGATACTTACGAGGGGAGAGCGCTTTAGGCAGCAGCCCTATCACCAGCGCCTGTCAACCCACTCACGTGGTATTGCTCACTGACGGCCAATCCAACAGCAACACCACTGCGGCAAAAACCTCTATCGCCACACTAGCTGGCAGTTGCAGCGTCGCAATGGTTACAACGGGCGATGACCCTGGCATTCCGGACACTGGAGCAACCGCTGACGGCGAGCGATGCGGCCGCAAACTAAGCGAATGGTTACTGAGAACCGACCAGTCGACGCTAGAAGGCGACAGCTTTATCAACACTCACACCATCGGCTTTGCATTTGGCGCGCAATCAACAAATGCTGCTGAGTTCTTTATGCGCGACATCGCCGACAACGGTGGCGGTGGCGCCTATACTGCTGACGATGCCAGCGAGCTGACCTCTGCATTCAGCGACATCTTACAAACGGTACAATCGGTTGACACCACATTCGTCAGCGCCAGTGCTCCGGTGAACTCATTTGAGCGCGCAGACAACCAAGACGAATTGTACTTTTCATTGTTTCGCCCCAAAGCCAGCAACAGATGGCCCGGCAACTTGAAACGCTATCGCTTCGCTCCCTTTGACAGCGATGGCAACCTCAATCCGCAAATTGTCGACCAAGACAACGTTGCCGCCATAGACTTCAATACGGGTGGATTTAAAACCGACGCCAGAAGCTTCTGGTCAGCGAGTGACGACGGTAACCTTACCGAAGCCGGGGGCGCAGCTAAGCAGTTGCCTGCAGCTGCCAGCCGCCGCCTCTATACCCATATCAGTAGCAGCTCTCCGACCAGCGCCACGGCATTGAGCAATCTTGAGACAGGCAATACCGCCATTACTAACGCAACGTTAAACGCCGCAGACGACACCGCACGAGAAGCGCAATTTAATTACATCCGCGGATTAAACGCCGACCTTTCCGAGCGCAAAGCCATTGGCGACCCCATACACTCCTCACCGAGACTAGCAACTTATAGCTGCCTAACGCCAAATGCACTTGACCCAAGCAAATGTGACGTACCAGACCAAACAGCCTATATAGGCACCAACGAAGGCTTGCTTCAGGCATTTAATACACAAACAGGCGCCGAAACCTTTGGCTTCATGCCACAGGAATTACTTGGCAATATTAAGAAACGCATGCTGGATGCCCAATCAACTTCACTTGCACCCCGTCCTTATGGGCTGGACAACCCGGTTACCTTATGGAGTAACGACCTCAATAAAGACGGGAAAATTCTTGCTTCCAGCAGTACCCCTCAAGCTGGTGAGTTTGTTTATGCCTATGTAAGCATGGGCCGCGGTGGTCGTAATATCTATGCAATGGATGTAACTGACCGCAGCAACCCAAAAATACTTTGGTATATCAAAGGCGGCGTTACCCCTGGTTTTGCAAAACTTGGGCAGACGTGGTCCGCGCCGATCAAAAGCAAAATTAAAATCGGCGGAACCATTACCGATGTGCTGATTTTTGCCGGTGGTTACGACGAACTTCAGGATGATGCAAGCAACCCACTGGTAGCCAATCGTACTGGCGACGGCATGGGCAATGCCATCTATGTGGTTAATGCCACCACCGGTGGCTTAATCTGGTCTGCCAGCAATGAAGCAAGTAACGCCAGTGCAAGCCAAGGTCACCGGCAGCTAACCGGCATGAAATACAGCATCCCAGCTAACATTCGTTTGATTGACCTACAAATGACTAGCGGCAAGCTCACCGCCGACCCCGAAAAACTTGCCGACCAGCTATTTGTGGGCGATACCGGCGGCCAGGTTTGGCGCTTATATATCAACAATGGCGCAACCGGTGCTGGCTTAATAACGGCTGGCGGTACCAGTGGCGACGGCATTTTTGCCAGCGCCACCCCAACAAACTTTGCCAGCCTTGATGCAGCGACAAAGCTGAAAAATCAGCGGCGCTTCTACAACACCCCTGAAGTGGCACTAATGAAAAAAGACGGCCAATTAAGCCTCTCAATCAACATAGGCTCTGGCTACCGTGGCCACCCACTCAAAACGGAGACGCTTGACCGTTTCTATTCTTTCCGCACCAGCAATTTGGTTGACCCGGCAGGCACTGAAGGCACTCTACGCGAAGGGGATCTGCTCAATTTAACCAGCAACCTCACCCCAACCACCGATAGTGCGATA
>JAIERD010000480.1 GCA_019747155.1 Pseudomonadaceae bacterium | reverse complement strand
TAACTCAAGCCTGTTGTGGCGCTTGCGCTTACTTGACCCGCTGGCCTGGCTTGGCGCCGTTGTCGGGGCTGAGCAGGTAGATCTCGTTGCCACCGGGCCCGGCGGCCAGCACCATGCCTTCGCTGATGCCGAATTTCATTTTGCGCGGCGCCAGGTTGGCCACATAGAGGGTCAGTCGACCTTCCAGCTCGGCCGGATTCGGGTAGGCGCTTTTGATCCCGCTAAACACGTTGCGCTTGGCGTCGCCGATGTCCAGCGTCAGGCGCAGCAATTTGTCGGCGCCTTCGACGAATTCGCACTTTTCGATCAGAGCGATACGCAGATCGACAGCGGAAAAGGCGTCGAAGTTGATCTCGGCGGCCACCGGCTCTTTCACCAGTTCGCCATTGCCGGTTGCAGCACTAGCAGTAACGGCGCCTTCGGCGATCAGGTCTTCTTTGGAGGCTTCGAGCATGGCTTCGATCTTCGCCGGTTCAATGCGGGTGAGCAGTGGGCTGAAGGGGTTCAGCTGATGGTTGGCCAGTGCAGTGCTGAGGTCGCTCCAGCGTAACGGCGCAACATTCAGGAAGGCTTCGGCATCGGCCGCCAGTTTCGGCAAGACTGGCTTGAGCATAATCACCAGTTGGCGGAACAGGTTGACACCCAGGGCGCAGATGTCCTGCACTTCGGCCTGTTTGCCTTCGATTTTATTCAGCGACCACGGGGCTTTGTCGGCAATCCAGGCATTGGCGCGGTCGGCCAGGGCCATGATTTCGCGCATGGCACGGGCGAAATCGCGGGCTTCATAGGCGTCGCTGATACTCGGTGCGGCGGCTTGGAAGGTCGCCCATAGTTCTGGCTCAGGGTTGGCATCGACCAGTACGCCGTCGTTGCCCTTGTGAATAAAACCGGCGCAGCGGCTGGCGATATTCACCACTTTACCAACCAGGTCGGCATTCACTTTTTGCACGAAGTCGTCGAGGTTCAGGTCCAGGTCGTCGACGCTGCGGCCGAGTTTGCTGGCGTAGTAGTAACGCAGGTATTCCGGGTTGAGCTGATCCAGATAAGTGCGCGCCTTGATAAAGGTGCCGCGCGACTTGGACATTTTCTGCCCGTTTACCGTCAAGTAGCCGTGTACGCAAACGGCAGTCGGCTTGCGGTAGCCTGCGCCTTCGAGCATGGCCGGCCAGAACAGGGCGTGGAAGTTGACGATGTCTTTGCCGATAAAGTGATACAGCTCGGCGGTCGAATCTTTGTTCCAGTAAGCGTCGAAGTCCAGCTCCGGGCGGCGTGCGCAGAGGTTCTTGAAGCTGGCCATATAGCCGATAGGTGCATCCAGCCAAACGTAAAAATACTTGCCCGGCGCGTCCGGAATCTCGAAACCGAAGTAGGGTGCATCGCGACTGATGTCCCATTCCTGGAGGCCACTGTCGAGCCATTCGGCGATCTTGTTGGCCACCGGTTCCTGCAGCGTGCCGCTGCGGGTCCAGGTTTTCAGCATGGCCTCGAAATCCGGCAGCTTGAAGAAGAAGTGCTGCGAGTCTTTCAGCACCGGTACGGCGCCGGAAATGGCCGAGCGCGGGTTTTTCAGGTCGGTCGGCTCGTAGGTGGCGCCGCATTTCTCGCAGTTGTCGCCGTACTGATCCTCAGCTGCACATTTCGGGCAAGTGCCTTTGATGAAACGGTCGGCGAGAAACATGCCTTTTTCGGGGTCAAAATACTGTGTGACCGAGCGAGTGGCGATATGCCCGGCATCGCGCAGTTTCAGGTAAATAGCCGCCGACAACTCACGGTTTTCTTGCGCATGGGTGGAGTGGAAGTTGTCGAAATCGACCAGGAAATCGGCAAAGTCGGCGCTGTGTTCAGCCTGCACGTTGGCGATCAGTTGTTCCGGGGTAATGCCTTCTTTCTCAGCGCGCAACATGATGGCCGAGCCGTGGGCGTCGTCGGCGCACACGTAGGTGCACTGGTTGCCGCGCAGCTTCTGGAAGCGCACCCACATGTCGGTCTGAATATATTCGAGCATGTGGCCCAAATGAATGGAGCCATTGGCATAGGGCAGGGCGCTGGTTACGAGAATCTGGCGGGGCTCGGACATGGTGCTCGGCTATTAATTGGCAACGAAGAAGGTCGACAACTATATAGCGCTGGCGGTTTTTTTTCATCCGCGCAGGCACTCGGGTAGGATAGCGCGATCTTTAAGTCAGTTTTTTCGGGAGTTAAGCATGGGCCTCGTGACCCGCGAAGCGGTGGAAGCAGCACTGCGTCAGTACACCGATCCGCATTTGAATCAGGATCCAGTCAGCGCCGGCTGTGTGCGTGAGATTGATATTCAGGGTGGCAAGGTTCGTGTGCGCCTGCAGTTGGGTTATGCCGCCGCTTTGTTCAAGAACGGCTGGGCGCAACTACTGCAAATGGCGCTGGAAAATCTCGATGGGGTTGAGTCGGCCTCGGTTCAGGTCGATTGTGTGATCGAGGCGCATCAAGGTCAGGGCCAGGTGCCGGCGCTGAGTAACGTGAAAAACGTAATTGCCGTGGCGTCCGGTAAAGGTGGTGTGGGCAAGTCCACCACCGCCGCTAACCTGGCGCTGGCGCTGGCTCGCGAAGGTGCCAAAGTCGGTATCTTGGATGCGGACATCTATGGGCCGAGCCTGGGGATTATGTTCGGTATCCCGGCCGGTACCCGCCCGCAGATCAAAGAGCAAAAGTGGTTTGTGCCGATTCAGGCCCATGGGGTTGAAGTGATGTCGATGGCCTTTTTGACCGACGACAATACCCCGATGGTCTGGCGCGGGCCGATGGTTTCCGGCGCCTTGCTGCAGTTGGTCACGCAAACGGCCTGGAGTGATCTGGACTATTTAGTCGTCGATATGCCGCCTGGCACGGGTGATATCCAACTGACCTTGGCGCAAAAAGTGCCAGTGGTCGGTGCGGTGATTGTCACCACGCCGCAAGACCTGGCGCTGCTGGATGCCAAGAAAGGCGTCGAGATGTTCCGCAAGGTCAATATCCCGGTGCTCGGCGTGGTGGAAAACATGGCCGTGCACATTTGCTCTAGCTGCGGGCATGCCGAGCATCTGTTCGGTGAGGGTGGTGGCGCACGTTTGGCTGAGCAATATGGGGTTGAACTATTGGCTTCGATGCCCTTGTCGATGCTGATCCGCGAGCAGGCCGATAGCGGCACGCCTACGGTGGTGGCGGAGCCCGAGTGTCAGATTTCCATGGTCTATCAAGAGCTGGCCCGTTTGGTCGGGGCGCGGATTGTGCTTCAAGCTGCGGATGCGCAGGCAATGCCGAATATCGTTATCAGCGACGACTGAGACTGTAGCTGTTTGCCCGGCGGCTGTGTCGCCAGGCAAACAGCGAGGCAAAGCACTAAATGAAAGGCATAAAAAAACCCCGCTCGAGAGCGGGGTTCTTCTTGAATCAGGACAAGTTAGATAACTTGAACTTCTTCAGCTTGCATGCCTTTCTGGCCGCGAGTTGCTACGAAAGAAACCTGTTGGCCTTCTTTCAAGCTTTTGAAGCCGTCGCTTTGGATGGCTTTGAAGTGTACGAACAGGTCATCGCCCGATTGTGGAGTGATGAAGCCGAAGCCTTTTTCATCGTTGAACCACTTAACGGTACCAGTTTGACGATTCGACATGGTGTATCTCCTAAAACAAATTAAATTACAGCCCTGGACAAGCCCAGGCCAAGACTGAGTGCAACGAGTAAAAGGAGTCGTGCGATGATTGGATCGAAATTCAACATCAGGTAGCGATTCGCGGTGACACATGCAACACAGTGAACAAACGATACCCGCTTTTAGCCGCTAGTGCTAATAATTTGTGCGACTTGTGCAGAATCGCTGATTGACGGTGTGTTCAGCGCAGCGCCGCAGCGAGTTCTGTGGGCTTTGATCCCTGTCGATGCCCCGGTAAGATAGGCCATCGTTTTCATCACCTCCTTATAGGAATGCCGCCATGAGTATCAAATCGGATAAATGGATTCGTCGCATGGCTCAGGAGCACGGCATGATTGAGCCCTTCGTTGAGCGCCAAGTGCGTGCCGAGGGTGCGCAGCCGCTGATCTCTTACGGGGTTTCCAGCTACGGTTACGACGTGCGCTGCGCCGATGAATTCAAGGTATTCACCAATATCAATTCGGCCACGGTGGACCCGAAAAACTTCGATGAGAAGAGCTTTGTCGACGTTAAAAGCGATGTGTGCATCATCCCGCCCAACTCTTTTGCCTTGGCGCGTACCGTCGAGTTCTTCCGTATTCCGCGCAACGTGTTGACCATCTGCTTGGGTAAAAGCACTTACGCGCGCTGCGGCATTATCGTTAACGTCACCCCGTTGGAGCCTGAGTGGGAAGGCCATGTGACCCTGGAATTCTCCAATACCACCACCTTGCCGGCCAAGATCTACGCCAATGAAGGCGTGGCGCAGATGCTGTTCTTTGAGTCGGACGAGGTCTGTGAAGTGTCGTACAAAGATCGCGGCGGCAAATACCAGGGCCAGCTCGGCGTCACCTTGCCTAAGGCCTGATGGGCATTTAGTGTTGCCAAGAAGCCGGGTTATTTCCCGGCTTTTTTTCGCCTGCAGTTTGTGTGTCGTTGCTTAGGCTTTGACTTGGTTTTGCACTTGGCCGGCGGCCCAGCAAGCGATGTTTTCCAGGGTGGTGCTGGCAATCGCGGCCAGTGCTTCGCGGGTCAAATAGGCTTGGTGAGCGGTGATTATGACGTTGGGGAAGGTCAGCAGACGCGCCAGCACGTCATCTTGCAGGGGTGAATCCGACTGGTCCTCAAAAAACAGCGCGGCCTCTTCCTCATAAACATCCAGGCCGAGGTAGCCGAGTTGGCCGTTTTTTAGCGCCTCGATAAGTGCAGGCGTATCGACCAGAGCACCGCGTCCGGTATTGATTAGCATCGCGCCGGGCTGCATGCGGGCTAACGATTGCTGATTGATCAGATGGCGGGTGCTGGTGGTTAGCGGGCAATGCAGGCTGATGATCTGTGCTTGCGCTAATACCTCGTGCAGCGGCAAATAGCGCACTCCCCGGGCTTGCAACTGGGCGTCGGGTTGCGGGTCGTGGGCCAGTAGCTGGCAGCCAAAGCCGGCCATGATGTTGGCAAACGCTGAGCCGATTTGGCCGGTACCAATAATGCCGACGGTTTTGCCGTGCAAGTCGAAGCCAATCAAACCATGCAGGGAAAAATCACCCTCGCGAGTGCGATTAAAGGCGCGGTGTATGCGCCGGTTGAGGGCCAAAATCAGCGCGGTCGCGTGTTCTGCGATGGCGAAGGGTGAATAAGCCGGCACCCGTACCACGGCGATGCCAAGTTGCTGCGCCGCTTTTAGGTCGACATGGTTGTAGCCGGCCGAGCGCAAGGCGATCAGTTGCGTGCCGCCGGCGGCCAGGCGTTGCAGTACCGGCGCAGATAGGTCGTCATTAATGAACCCGCACACCACTTTGCAGCCCTGCGCTAAGGCTGCGGTAGTAAGGTTTAAGTGGCTGTGCTGGAACTCCAGTACGGCGCCTGCCGGCAAGGGCGCGGCACTAAAGCTGTCGCGGTCGTAGGGTTGGCTGCTGAACAAAATAATCCGCATCAGGTGGCTCCCATATGGCGGCTGGCAAGCTTTAAGCGCTGGCTTGGGTTGCGTTGAGCAGGCGCTCGATGGCGGCATCCAGCTCATCGAGTGCCGTGCTCGCTGCGGGTGAGTTTTGCTTGAGCAGGCTCTCGCAGTGCTGACAACTGGCGCGCAATTGCGGCACCCCGCAGTAACGGGTGGCGCCGTGCAGGCGGTGTACCCGTTCCAGCAGCGCCTCGCGGGCATTATTGGCGCGCGCCTCTTGCAGCGTCAGGCGGTCATTGGCCAGCGAGCCAAGCAGCATGCTGAGCATGTCGGCGGCCAAGTCGGCTTTGCCAGCGGCCAGTTGCAGGCCCTCAGCATGATCGAGCACGCTGAGGTTGATCGCCCGTTCGGCATTGTCGCGCTGGCGTGGCGGGGCGTAGTGGCGCAGCGCTAAACCGGTCCACTTGAGCACCACCTGTGCCAGTTGTCGCTCGTTGATCGGCTTGGTCAGGTAGTCGTCCAGACCGCTTTGCAGCAAGGCGTGTTTCTCGTTGGCCAGAGCATGGGCCGTCAGCGCGATGATCGGTAAATGATTGCGGCCCAGCTCTGCTTCCCATTGACGAATCGCCACAGTCGTTTGCCGGCCATCCATGCCAGGCATCTGTACGTCCATAAACACCAGGTCGTAGTCGTGCAGCTTCACCGCATCGAGGGCGGCGTAGCCACTGTCGACCGCATCCACCTGTGCGCCCTGGTCTTCGAGCAGGGTTTTGACCAGTAACAGGTTGGCCGGGTTGTCATCCACGCAGAGTAAATAGGGCGCGCGGGTGGCTTGCGGTTGCAGGTTGTCGGTCTGCAGTGGACCGATCAGCTCGCTCAGGGTGCGTTGCAATTTGCGCGTGCAGGCGGGCTTGGCCTGGATGCAAAAATGCGCATCGGGTAAGCCTTGGTGATACAGCGTTTGCTCGGTGGTGGGCGACAGCAGCAGCACCTTGCAGTCCAGTCGGTCGAGCTCCCAGAGTCGCGCCAGTAAGCACTGGGGTGGCAGCTCCTGGGCGGTGACGCCGAGCACCGCCAGATGGATCGGCGTCGCGCTGTATTGCTGTTGTTTAACCGCCGTCAGCAAGCTGTCGAGGGTGCTGAAGGGTTGCACTAGCAAGCCGCAGTCTTCCAGTTGGTGTTGCAGCGCCTGGCGGGCCAGCTCGTGGCTTTCCAAAATGGCCACTGGCTGGCCGAGTAGCGGCGCGCGTGGCAGGTCTTCGCTGTCGTCGCGGGCTTTGGGCAGGCGCAGGCTGACCCAGAACTCCGAGCCTTCGCCGGGGGTGCTGGCCACGCCAATTTCACCGCCCATTTGCTCGATCAGACGTTTGGAAATGACCAGGCCCAGGCCGGTGCCGCCGGATTCACGGGTGAGTGAGTTGTCGGCCTGGCTGAAGGCCTGAAACAAGGCGCGCAGGTCTTCATCGGACAGCCCGATGCCGCTGTCTTGCACGCTGATGCGCAGCTGTACGTGCTCGTCGCTCTCATCCTCGAGCATGGCGCGGGCGATGATGGTGCCCTCGCGGGTGAATTTAATCGCGTTACTGGCCAGGTTAGTGAGGATCTGCTTGAGCCGCTGCGGGTCGCCGATCAGGGTCATGGGCGTGTCGCGATAGACCAGGCTGAGCAGCTCCAGTTGTTTGGCGTGGGCGGCCGGGGCGAGCAGGGTGAGGGTGTCTTGCAGTAAATCGCGCAGGTTAAACGGAATGTTTTCCAGCACCAGCTTGCCGGCCTCGATTTTGGAAAAATCCAGGATCTCGTTGATGATCCCCAGCAGCGTATCGGCCGACTGATTGATGGTGTTCAGATAGTCTTGCTGACGCGGGCTCAGATCGCTTTTTTGCAGCAGATTGGTGAAGCCGATAATGCCGTTCAGCGGGGTGCGAATCTCGTGGCTCATATTGGCGAGAAATTCCGACTTGAGCCGGCTGTTCTCCAGGGCTTCTTTACGGGCCATATCCAGTTCGATGTTCTGGATTTCGATGGTCTCCAGGTTTTGCTGCACGTCCTCGGTGGCCTGATCGACACTGTGTTGCAGTTCCTCTTGGGCGTTTTGCAGTGCTTCGGCCATGCGGTTGATGCCGGCGGCGAGCTGGTCTAATTCATGGCTACCGAGGGGTTCCAGGCGGGTTTCGAGGTGACCGTCTTTTAGGCGCGCCACGCTTTGCTTGATCTTATGTAGCGGAATGTTGATCGCCCGGCTCAGGCGCGAGGCAATCAGTGCGGTGCCGATCAGCCCGGCCAGAATCAACAGCACACTGGTCAGCAGGCTGCGGTAGCCGCGCAGTAAGGTGCTGTCGTGGGACAGTTCGAGATCGACCCAGCCGAGCAGTTGCTTGTCCTCATCAGTGGGCAATTCAGCGGCGTTGCTGCGCGGGCTAAACACCGGCAACAAGAAACGGGTGGCGGCATGGTTGCTGAGCACGCTCAGTTGTTTATTACTGCTGCTGGGCGCGGGGTTGAGCATGTTCGGGCCGGCATGGGCGCGCAGGCTGCGTTGCGCATCGAGCACCCGCACCGAGCGGGCGTCCGGTTGCTCCAGGCCTTCATCGGCAATTCGCTCGAGTAACTGCGCGTCATTGTTTTGCAAGGCGGGTGCGGCCAGGGTGGCCAATTGGGTGGCAATCATCTGCCCGCGTTGCTGCAGCTGGGTCTGCAAATCCGACAGTTGGGTCCAGGTGTAATAACCGCCCAAGCCCAATGCCAGCAAGCTGCTGGGCAGCAGTGAGAGGAGTAATACCCGGCCTTTAATGCCTATTTCCTTGAACACCTGAACTCCTTGGGCTTAGCGCTTAAAGCTGATCTGGGCGGCAGTGTAACCCTTGCTTTTGCCGCAGTAACAGGTGCGGTCACGCCGGCTTAAGCGACTGAAACAAAGTCTAGGTTTGGTGGTAATAGGGGACGTGACGGTTTGCCGTTATCATAGGCGTCTATTTCTGCCGTGTGGATTGCGTTGCGCCATGACCTTGCTGCTTGCCACTGACGAATTTCCGACCATCGCCGATTACATCGGCCAGACCCCGCTGGTTCGCCTGCAGCGTTTGCCGGGGGTGACCACTAATACCTTGCTGGTCAAACTCGAAGGTAATAATCCGGCCGGCTCGGTGAAAGACCGCCCGGCCTTGTCGATGATTACCCGGGCCGAACTGAGCGGCGCGATTGCCCCCGGCGACACTCTGATTGAAGCCACTTCGGGTAATACCGGCATCGCCCTGGCGATGGTCGCGGCGATCAAGGGCTACCCGATGGTGCTGATCATGCCGGCCAATTCGACCGCCGAGCGCAAGGCGGCGATGACCGCTTATGGCGCCCAGTTGATTCTGGTCGAGAGCATGGAAGCCGCCCGCGACCTGGCCTTGCAGATGCAGGCCGAGGGGCGTGGCAAGGTGCTCGATCAGTTTGCCAATCGCGATAACCCCGAGGCCCATTACCTGGGCACCGGGCCGGAAATCTGGCAACAGAGTCACGGGCGGATTACCCACTTTATTAGTTCGATGGGCACCACCGGGACCATCATGGGCGTGTCGCGCTACCTTAAAGAGCAGAACCCGGCGGTGCAGATTGTCGGTTTGCAGCCAGAAGACGGCGCCTCGATTGCCGGCATTCGCCGCTGGCCCACTGAGTATTTGCCGGAAATCTATCAAGCCGAACGGGTTGACCGGATCATCGACATGGCCCAGTTCGAAGCCGAAAGCGTGATGCGCCGCCTGGCCCGCGAAGAGGGCATCTTCTGCGGAGTCTCCTCAGGCGGCGCCGTGGCGGCGATGTTGCGGCTCTCGGCGGAGGTTGAAAACGCCGTGCTGGTGGCGATCATCTGCGACCGTGGCGACCGTTACCTGTCCACCGGCATCTATGATGAACCGCGCGATGAAAAGCACGATGAGCCGCAAGCTCAACCGAATAATCAGTCGCCTATTGAGCAACCCTAGAAATGGCTAAGAAAGAGCTGAACCTGCGCTTCCAACCCAGTGGCGGCGTGCGTGCAGCGTCGCTGCCAACCGGCAAAAAACAACGTTTGACGATTGAACGGCTGGCCAACGATGGCCGTGGTATTGCTTTTGTCGAGGGCCGTACCTGGTTTGTCTCCGGCGCTTTGCCCGATGAGCAGGTGGAAGTACGGGTGCTCAGCGCCCGCAGCCAAGTGGTCGAGGCGCGTGCCGAGCGCATTCTTAGCGCCAGCCCGCTGCGCCGCCCTGAGCCTTGCGCCCATGCCAAGACCTGCGGCGGTTGCACCTTGCAGCACTTGCCGCATAGTGAGCAGTTGGCGCTCAAGCAACACACCCTGGCCGAGCAGTTGTTGCGGGTCGCTGGCTTGGTCCCTGAGGAATGGGCGGCGCCCTTGGTTGGTCCCGAGTTCGGTTATCGCCGGCGGGCGCGGATTGCCGTGCGCTGGGACCCTAAGGCCCGTCAGCTGGAGGTCGGTTTTCGCGCCGCAGCCAGTCAGGACATTGTCGCCATCAGCGATTGCCTGGTGCTGGTACAGCCCTTGCAGTCGATCTTGCGCGCTTTGCCGCAGGCGCTGCGCAGCTTGAGTAAGCCGCAGGCATTGGGCCATGTTGAGCTGTTTAATGGCACGGCCAGTGCGGTGTTGGTGCGTCATACCGCGGTTTTGCTGGATGAAGACCTGGCTCGCCTGCAGGCTTTTTGTGCTGAGCACGATGCCCAGTTGTGGCTACAGGGCGTGGCTGATCCGCAGCCGATTCCCGCCGGGCAAAGTTTGGGTTTTGCTTTGGATACTTGGAATCTGCAACTGGCCTACCGCCCCGGCGATTTCGTGCAGGTTAATGGGCCGGTGAATGAGGCGATGATCGCCCAGGCGCTGGATTGGTTGGCGCCGCAAGCGGATGAGCGGGTGCTGGATTTGTTCTGTGGTCTGGGCAACTTTGCTTTGCCCTTGGCCCAGCGAGTGCGTGAGGTGGTGGCCGTTGAAGGCGTGGCGGCAATGGTCGAGCGGGCCAAGCTAAATGCCAGCAGCAATGGTTTGACTAATCTGCAGTTTTATCAGGCCGACTTGGCCGAGCCGGTGGCTAAGGGCGTTTTGGGCAGTGAAGGCTTTGCCGCCGTGCTGCTCGACCCGCCGCGTGATGGCGCTTGGCACGCCGTGCAACAAATGGCCGCCAGTGGTGCCCAACGGGTGTTGTATGTGTCCTGTAACCCGGCAACCTTGGCCCGCGATGCGGCGGAGCTGGTGCGTCAGGGTTACCGGCTCAAGCGTGCCGGGATTCTCGATATGTTTCCGCAAACTGCGCATGTCGAGGCGATGGCGTTATTCGAGGCGAGCTAGGAAGCTCGCTTAATCCGGTCGACTCCAGCGAGTTGGCCACGGATGGTATCGGGGCGTTAATGATGCACCCCGATCAGCAAGGGTAAGCAGCGATGGTTCAGGTAAGAGCGCAACAGCCGATTAATGCCGACGGCAGTATCAACCTTGAGAGCTGGTTGGACCATGTCCTCAGCCTCGATCCGGCGCTCGACCGCGCCGCCCTGCAAAGCGCCTGCGAGTTTGCCCGCGAGTCTGAGCAGCAAGCCAACGCGGCGAAAAACTTATGGGCCGAAGGCACCTCGAGTTTTCATGTCGGTTTAGAAATTGCGGTGATTCTGGCCGACCTCAAACTCGATCAAGACTCCTTGGTGGCGGCGGTAATTTACCGAGGCGTGCGTGAGGGCAAAATACCCCTGGCGGCGGTGCAGCAGCGCTTCGGGCCGGTGGTCAGCAAACTGATTGATGGCGTGCTGCGCATGGCCGCCATCAGCGCCAGTTTGAATCCGCGCGAATCCCTGGTGCTCGGTACTCAGGTGCAGGTCGAGAACCTGCGCAAGATGCTGGTGGCCATGGTTGATGACGTGCGCGTGGCGCTGATCAAGCTGGCCGAGCGCACCTGTGCGATTCGCGCGATCAAAAATGCCCCGGATGAAAAACGCCAAAGAGTCGCCCGCGAGGTGTTTGATATCTATGCACCGCTGGCCCATCGCCTCGGCATTGGCCATATCAAGTGGGAGCTGGAGGACCTGTCCTTTCGCTACCTGGAGCCGGAGCAATACAAGCAAATCGCCAAGTTGCTGCATGAGCGCCGGCTGGATCGCGAGCAGTACATCAGCGAGGTGATGCAGCAACTGCGTGGCGAGTTGGCGGCGGCTGGCATCCAGGCCGACATCAGCGGCCGGGCTAAACATATCTATTCGATCTGGCGCAAAATGCAGCGCAAAGGTCTGGAGTTCAGCCAGATCTACGACGTGCGGGCGCTACGGGTGCTGGTGCCGGCGGTGCGCGACTGCTACACCGCGCTGGGCATCGTGCACAGCCTGTGGCGGCACGTGCCCAAAGAGTTCGATGACTACATCGCCAACCCCAAGGAGAACGGTTACCGCTCCTTGCACACTGCGGTGCTCGGCCCGGACGGCAAGGTCTTCGAGGTGCAAATCCGTACCAGCGACATGCACGAAGAGGCCGAGCTGGGGGTGTGCGCCCACTGGCGTTACAAGGGCACCGACGTAAAATCGGGCTCCAACCATTACGAGGAGAAAATCTCCTGGTTGCGCCAGGTGCTCGAGTGGCACGAGGAACTCGGCGACATCGGCAGCCTGGCCGAGCAGCTACGGGTCGATATCGAGCCGGATCGGGTCTACGTATTCACCCCCGACGGCCACGCGATTGACTTGCCGCAAGGCGCCACGCCGCTGGATTTCGCCTACCGGGTGCACACCGAAATCGGCCACAACTGCCGTGGCGCGAAAATAAACGGGCGTATAGTGCCGCTCACCTACAGCCTGCAAACCGGCGAGCAGGTGGAAATTATCACCAGCAAGCACGGCACGCCCAGCCGTGACTGGCTCAACACTAACCTGGGCTATATCACCACCTCGCGGGCGCGGGCGAAAATCGTCCACTGGTACAAATTGCAGGACCGCGACCAAAATATCGCCGCCGGTAAGGCCATGCTCGAGCGCGAGTTGGTGCGGGTGGCGCTGCCGGCGGTGGACTTCGAGCGTCTCGCCGAGAAAGCCAATCTAAAATCTGCCGAAGACCTGTTTGCCGGCCTCGGCGCCGGCGATTTGCGCCTGGTCCAGCTGGTCAACCTGGCCCAGCAACTGGTCGAGCCTGAGCGTGATCATCAGCAGTTAGAACTGATTCCACGGCGGCCCAGCGGCTTCAAGCCGGGCAAGCGCGGCGATATTCAGATTCAAGGCGTCGGCAATCTGCTGACGCAAATGGCCGGCTGCTGCCAGCCGCTGCCGGGCGATCCGATTGTCGGCTTTATCACCCAGGGCCGGGGCGTCAGCATCCACCGCCAAGACTGCGCCATGGCGCTGCAATTAAACGGTCGCGAACCCGAGCGGATGATTCAAGTCAGTTGGGGGCCGGTGCCGGTACAGACCTATCCGGTGGACATCATCATCCGCGCCTACGACCGTTCCGGCCTGCTGCGTGACGTCTCGCAAGTGCTGCTCAACGAGAAGATCAACGTGTTGGCGGTCAACACCCGCTCCAATAAAGAAGACAGCACTGCAGCCATGTCGCTGACCATCGAGATTCCGGGGTTGGAGGCGCTGGGCAGGCTGCTGGGGCGAATCTCCCAGCTGCCCAATATTATCGAGGCCCGCCGCAGCCGCACCGCCTGAGCTACTGCGCTCGATCTGGCGTTGTTGAAGGTCTGCCGAAAAATGCTCATTGGCACCAGCCAACTCCGCTTTTTCGGCAGGCCTTCGCCTAGCCAGCTCTTCGCTCGCGACGCTCAGGTGGATGTCATGTGCGGTTCGTAGGCTGTACTCGCCGAAGGCAGTACGGCATTGGTTGGCGGCACTGCGAATCCATCGGCGGACTGTTCGCTGCGCTCCTGAGCCCGCCCTACTGGCTCGGGCGTGTGTCATAGAGAGGAATTATTACGTGTACAAAATCGAAGACCTGCTCTACCTGATGGAGCGTTTGCGTGACCCGCTAACTGGCTGTCCCTGGGATCTCAAGCAGACTTACGCGAGCTTGGTGCCTTATACGCTGGAAGAGGCTTATGAGGTGGCGGATGCCATCGAGCAGGGTGACTTTGCCCACTTGCCCGGTGAGCTGGGCGATCTGTTGTTTCAGGTGGTGTATTACAGCCAGCTGGCCCGCGAGGACGGGCGTTTTGAGTTTGCCACGGTGATCGACAGCATCACTCGCAAGCTGGTCAGTCGCCATCCCCATGTGTTTGCCAATGGCGATTTGTATGCGCAGGCTACGGCGCAGCAGGTCGATGAGAGCGCAGTTAAACAGCGCTGGGATGAGCTCAAGGCTGGCGAGCGGGCGGCGCGGGCGGATGCTCCGCTGCAGTTGTCGTTGCTCGATGATGTGCCCAGTGCGTTGCCGGCCTTGTCGCGCGCGATCAAGTTGCAAAAGCGCACCGCCCAGGTCGGCTTCGACTGGCCGGATGCTTTGCCGGTGGTCGACAAGGTTCGTGAAGAACTCGATGAAGTGCTTGAGGCCATGGCGGATAATGACCCGCAAGCGATCGAGGATGAGCTGGGTGATCTGCTGTTTGCGGTGACCAATCTGGCCCGGCATCTTAAGGTCGATCCAGAAAGCGCCTTGCGCGGCGCCAACCGTAAATTTGAGCGACGCTTTCGCTTTATCGAGCAACTCTTGCGCGAAGCCCAACGGCCGATTGAGAATTGCAGCCTGGACGAGCTGGATGCCCTCTGGGGCGAAGCCAAGAAACAGGAAAAAAATGGCACCGGCTGCGCGTAGGGCGGACTCAGGAGCGCAGCGAACAGTCCGCCATTCATCGATGCTGGGTGGGTTAACGCAGCCTAATCCACCGTTTCAAATCACTCATTTAAATTTATCGGTAAGGTTCAGGTTATGAGTATTTCTCTTCGCGATCAGCTGCTAAAAGCCGGCTTGGTCAGCCAGAAGCAGGCCAAACAGGTCGGCAAAGATCAGCAAAAACAAAAGCGTTTGGAGCACAAAGGCCAGGTCGCAGTCGACGACTCGCAGCAGCAAGCCGCCCTGCAAGCCAAGGCCGAGAAGGTTGAGCGCGATCAACTGTTAAATCGCCAGCAGCAAGAGAAGGTCGAGCAAAAAGCCCGCGCCGCGCAGATCAAGCAACTGATCGAAATTTCGCGCCTGCCCAAGCTGACCACCGAGGACTATTACAACTTCGTCGACGACAAGAAGGTTAAGCGCCTGTCGGTGAACAAGCTGATGCGCGACAAACTCAGCCACGGTTCGCTGGCCATCGTTCAGCACGGCGGCGGTTATGAAGTGATTCCCCGTGAGGCGGCGCTGAAGATTCAGGAGCGTGATCCGCGTCGGATCATCTTGCTCAATACCCCGACCGAGGCGCCGGATGCTGATGACCCTTACGCCGCCTATCAGGTGCCCGATGATTTGATGTGGTGAGGGCCTAACGCCAGGCCATAAAAAACCGGGCTAGCCCGGTTTTTTATGCTCAGATTAAAGCGCTTATTCCTGCTGGCCTTTAACCTGCTTGCCGTCGACTTTGCCGTCTTTGAGCATGATCTGGTATTCCTTACCGTCGGTTTCGACCTGGTGCAGGCGCACCAGCAGGTAGTTCCAGTCTTTGGCAAACCAGAGCACGGTCTTGCGACTGCTTTTGGTCGGGTCGCGCACCCGTTCCACTTTAATCGCGTCGATCAAACCGGCTTGGGTGCGCACGCGCTCGGGGCCGAGCACGCGAAAGTCATAGGTTTCGATCTCGTCGCCGTCGACTACCTGATAACTCATGCTCTGTTTGCCGGCGGCCACGTCGAATTGCAACTCCAACTGGTAGGTCGACTTGTCTTGCAGGCCACGGTTCAGCGGCAAGCGCACCGAGTCGCCACGATCACTGCCGATAACTTGTTTCTCGGTCCAGTCAAAATCTTGCTCAACCTTCTTGCTCTTGCCCAGGCCGCCACGATTAAGGCGGTAGGTCAGCGGCAGAAAGCTGTTGTTCTCGATGCGAAAGGTGCTGACTTCGCTGAGGCTGGCGACCAGCATGGCGGCTTCAAAGTTGAGCTGCCAGCGGTTGTCCGGCAGGCGTTCGAGGCTGCGCTCCGCCGTGCCGCTGATGGGCAACTGCTTCCAGTCGGCGGTGTAACTGGCGGTGAAGGGTTTCAGCTCGAGGGCTTGGGCTGAGAGGCTAACTACGCTAAAAGCGCTAACAAGCAACAATAAGACGCGCCGCATAAGGTCTCCTGGATTAGGTGTCGAGGGAGTGGAGTACTTTACCGCTGGCCGCTAATAACTGGCCATCAAGGCTTGCACCTTGTTCGCTAAGACGCACCCGGCCCTCGGCAAACCAACGTACTGCCAGTGGATAGATGCGGTGTTCTTGGACATGTACGCGCTGCGCCAAGTCGTCTGGTGTATCGCCTTGGACAATCGGGACTACCGCTTGTACGACCAGCGGTCCGCCATCAAGTTCCTCGGTGACAAAGTGCACACTGCAGCCGTGTTCGCGCTCGCCGTCGGCTAATGCCCGCTGATGGGTGTGCAGGCCTTTGTATTTAGGCAGCAAGGAGGGGTGGATATTCAGCAAGCGGCCCTGATAGTGGCGGACAAAGTCGCCACTGAGGATGCGCATAAAGCCGGCCAGTACCACCAGTTGCGGATCGAAGCCATCAATGGCCGCGATCAGCGCCCGATCAAAACTCTCGCGGTCGCTAAAGGCTTTGTGATCGAGCACCTGGGTGGCAATCCCGGCCGCTTGGGCACGCTGCAAGCCGTACGCATCGCCGCGGTTGGAGATTACTGCGGCGATGTTGGCCGGGTTTTCACCAGCGGCTATGTTGTCAATCAGCGCCTGCAAATTGCTGCCGGAGCCTGAGATCAGCACCACCACCTTGCATGCGGCTGATTGCATCAGTGCGCTTTCAGGTTGTTCAGCACTACACGATCGCTGCCTTCGGCGGCGTTGGCGATAGAGCCGATGATCCACGGTTGCTCGCCGGCAGCGCGCAGGCAGGCCAGTGCAGTTTCGGCATCTTCTGGGGCTACGCAGATGATCATGCCCACGCCGCAGTTGAGTACGCGGTGCATTTCGATCTCGTTGACGTTGCCTTGCGCTTGCAGCCAGTCGAACACTGCCGGGCGCTGCCAGCTGTTGATGTCGATGATCGCTTGGGTGCCGTCTGGCAGTACTCGCGGAATGTTCTCGATCAGGCCACCACCGGTGATGTGGGCCATGGCTTTAACCGCGCCGGTTTCCTTGATCAATTGCAGCAGCGGTTTAACGTAGATGCGCGTCGGTGCCATCAGCAACTCGGTCAGCGGCTTGCCGTCGAGTTCGATGTTTTCGATCTTGGCGCCAGCCACTTCGATGATCTTGCGGATCAGCGAGTAACCGTTGGAGTGCGGGCCGGAGGAGGGCAGGGCCAGCAGGGTATCGCCGGCGGCCACTTTAGTGCCGTCGATGATCTCGGCTTTTTCTACGACGCCGACGCAGAAACCGGCCAGGTCGTAATCTTCGCCTTCGTACATGCCGGGCATTTCGGCAGTTTCACCGCCCACCAGGGCGCAACCGGCCAGTTCACAACCAGCGCCGATGCCGGTAACCACTTGGGTGGCAACTTCGACATTGAGCTTGCCGGTGGCGTAGTAGTCGAGGAAAAACAGCGGCTCTGCGCCGCAGACGATCAGGTCGTTGACGCACATGGCGACCAGATCGATGCCGATGCTGTCGTGCTGATTGAGGTTCAAGGCCAGGCGCAGCTTGGTGCCGACGCCGTCGGTGCCCGAGACCAATACCGGTTGCTTGTAGCCGGCCGGGATTTCGCAGAGGGCGCCAAAACCGCCCAGACCGCCCATGACTTCCGGCCGTTTGGTGCGCTTGGCCACGCTCTTGATGCGTTCGACCAGGGCTTCGCCCGCATCGATATCGACGCCGGCGTCCTTGTAGCTGATGGAAGGTTGCTTGCTCATAGGTCCAGGCCTTTTGAAAGGGATGTGCGGGGCGCGACCGGATTGGTTGGAGTGAGTAGCGTTGCGTAATGCGGTGAGAACTCAGTGTTAGCGGTTCTCACCGCGCGCAACAGCGCGGCACTCGAACTCGGCTAGTGCTAGAGCCGGTCTGCGAAGGCGCGCGATTTTATCAGGCTTGCACGTCAGCGGCCATCGGCGCATGCCGTTCGACGCACAGTCGCGCCCACGCTTAGCGCCTGATCCGACGAAAAGCCCAGCGCTGCAAGGCCGTTTACAGGCGAAAACGCGCCACCGAGTCGGCAAGTTGGCCAGCTACTTGGGTTAGTTCATCCGTGCTGCTGGCGGTTTGGTTGATGTTTTGCGTGTTGTCTTGCGACATGTTGGCGATGTTGTCGATTTGCTGAGAAATCTGATTACTGGCCTGGCATTGTTCGCCAATGGTGCGGGTGATCTCGTTAACCAGTTGGGTGGTGCTCAAGGTGGCTTGTGAAATTTCGCGGATGGCCCGCTCTACCTCAGCTGTTACGGCCATGCCTTTGTCAACCTGGGCGACGCCGGCCTCCATGCTGGTAACCGCCTCGCGGGTGCTTTGTTGAATGCGCTGAACCATATTGGCGATTTCTTCGGTGGAGCTGCTGGTGCGGCCGGCCAGTTGCCGCACTTCGTCGGCCACCACGGCAAAGCCGCGTCCTTGCTCGCCCGCGCGGGCCGCCTCAATCGCGGCGTTGAGGGCTAGCAGATTGGTTTGGTCGGCAATGCCCTTGATCACCTGGATGATGCTGAAGATTTGCTCGGACTCTTTATCCAGGGTGCGGATTACCTGCGCCGAGGCCTGCACTGATTGGGAAATGCTGTCCATGTCGGCGACCACTTGATGAATCACCTGACCGCCATCTTGGGCCAGTTGTTCGGCTTGGGTGGCCATTGCCAGCGCGCGCTCGGCGTGGCGGGTTATATCTTCAAAACTGGCGGTCATTTGGCTGGTTGCGACGGCCATGGTGCTGGCGGCATCACTTTGGCGCTCACTGGAGGCGGCGACGGTATGGCAACCACTGCTGAGGCTTTGACTAATGGCAGTGATGCCGTGGGCATTGCGCAGGACTAATTCGATCATGCCGCGCAGGTCGCGCTGCATGCTGGCGAGGCTACGCAGCAGGGTGCTGGCTTCATCCTGGCCGCTCGGTTCGTTGATGCGCTCGACCAAATTGCCTTGGGCGGTAGCGGCCGCGATGCGGCTCGCCAGCCGTATGGGGCCCATGATGCTGCGAATTACCCAGATGCCTTGCGCCACCAGCAATAACAGGCTTGCTAGCAGCACCAGGGTAATACTGAGATTGGCGCTGCTGATGGCGCTTTGGGTTTCGTTGCTACTTTGTTCGGCGCTTTGCTCGATAAGTTCGCTGAGGGCGGCCATGTCGCCTTCGAGTTGCTCGAACGCACTATTGAAGCTGGGCAGTGCCAACTGCCCAGCGGCCGGGTCTTGCAGACTTTGCCGAACAATCTG
>JAIERD010000592.1 GCA_019747155.1 Pseudomonadaceae bacterium | reverse complement strand
ATTGATATTTTTAACAAAAAAGGTGTTGCATCATGTCGGTTCCTCCGCGTGCCGTTCAGCTTAACGAAGCGAATGATTTTCTTAAGAAGCATCCCGACGTCCAGTTCGTCGACCTATTAATAGCCGACATGAACGGCGTTGTTCGCGGCAAGCGCATTGATCGCGCCAGCCTGCACAAGGTTTACCAGCGCGGCATTAACCTGCCCGCCTCGCTATTTGCCCTCGACATTAATGGTTCCACCGTTGAGAGCACCGGCCTTGGCCTGGATATCGGCGACTCCGACCGGGTCTGCTACCCAATCCCCAATACCCTGTGCAACGAGCCTTGGCAGAAGCGCCCTACTGCGCAACTGTTAATGACCATGCACGAGATGGAAGGCGAAGCCTTCTTTGCTGACCCACGGGCTGTGCTGCAGCAAGTGATCAACAAGTTTGATGCCCTTGGGCTGACGATTTGCGCAGCGTTCGAGCTGGAGTTTTACCTGATCGACCAGGCCAACGTGAATGGCCGCCCGCAGCCGCCGATGTCGCCGCTGTCCGGCAAGCGTCCGCAATCCACTCAGGTTTACATGATCGATGACCTGGATGAATACGCCGAATGCCTGCAAGACATTCTCGAAGGCGCACAAGAGCAAGGCATCCCGGCCGATGCAGTAGTCAAGGAAAGCGCACCGGCGCAATTCGAGATCAACCTGCACCACGTCGCCGATCCGCTCAAGGCTTGCGACTACGCGTTGCTGCTCAAGCGCTTAGTGAAGAACATCGCTTACGACCATGAGATGGACACCACCTTCATGGCCAAGCCGTACCCGAACCAAGCGGGTAACGGTCTGCATGTGCATATCTCGATTCTCGATAAAGATGGCACCAACATCTTTAAGAGCGAAGACCCGGCGACCAACGATGCACTGCGCCACGCGATTGGCGGCATCATTGAAACCATGCCGGCATCGATGGCGTTCCTCTGCCCGAACGTAAACTCCTATCGCCGTTTCGGTGAGAAGTTCTTCGTGCCGACCTCGCCAACCTGGGGCATCGACAACCGCACCGTCGCGCTGCGCGTACCGAATGACACGGCCGATGCCGTGCGCATCGAACACCGCGTCGCCGGCGCCGATGCCAACCCGTACTTGGTCATGGCCTCGGTACTGGCCGGCATCCACCACGGGCTGACCAACAAGATCGAGCCGGGCGCGCCACTCGAAGGCAACGCCTACGAGCAGACTGAAGCCAGCCTGCCGAACAACCTGCGTGATGCGCTGCGCGAGTTGGACGACAACGAAGTCATGGGCCGCTACATCGACCCGAAATACATCGATGTGTTCGTCGCCTGTAAAGAAAGCGAACTGGCCGAGTTTGAATATTCAATCTCCGACCTCGAGTACAACTGGTACTTACACACGGTTTAACCGCAGCATCCGACGCCGGCCTTAGTGCCGGCGTCTTTTTATCTAACATTTGGCTTTTTACCTGGCTCAACTCTTGCTGCTGCAACGCCGTGGCCGAGCGAAAGGTTCAAGGATCAAAACACCCTGGCAGTTGCGCGCAGCATTGTCTGCGCCTTATCAACATGGAGATCGTTATGCCGCGTTTTCTTGCTCTATTTGCTCTGACCATGGCGCCGTTGCTGGCCGCCGCCGAGGAGGTAATTAGCGTCTACAACTGGAACGACTATATTGCCCCCCAGGTGTTGGTCGACTTTGAGAAAGAAACCGGTATTCGCGTCGACTATCACACCGTCAGCACCTCCGCCGAGCTGGAAAAACCCCTGGCCAGCGGCGCAACCATCGACCTCGCGGTGGCCTCCTACGAATTGCTGCCACAGCTGATCAAATCCGCTGCTATTCAGCCCCTCGACACCAGCAAGTTAGCTAATCGCCAGCACCTGGATAAACAACTGCTGAGCAAGCTGGCCGCCTTCGATGCCAACAACCGCTACGCCGTGCCCTATCTCTGGGGCGCCGTGGGCCTGGCGATCAATACCCGCGCCGCCGAGCAAGCCTTTGGTGGGCCACTGCCCGACAGCTGGAGCCTGTTGTTCGACCCGGCCCAGAGTAAACGTTTGGCCAGCTGCGGTATCAGTGTGCTGAACGAGCCGGGCGTGGTGCTGTCGGCGCTCATGACCTACCAAGGGCACAGCCTGGAGCACAGCCCGCCGAGCCAGATCAAACGGGCCGGCGAGGTGCTCAACCAGCTGCGCCCCAACCTGCAATATGTCGACAGTACCCGCTATATCGCAGACCTCAGCAGCGGCAAACTCTGCGTCGCCCTGGCTTGGGTGGGGGATGCCCTGGCCGCCGAGAAAGCCGGCCAGCCGGTGAAATTTGTCATCCCCCAGGAAGGCTCCAGCGTCTTTATCGACGCCTTGATCATTCCAAAAAACGCCCGCCGTCCGGACCTCGCCCACCAGTTCATCAACTATCTGATGCAACCCAAGGTGGCGGCGCAGATTACCGAAGCAACCCTCTACCCCAATGGCAATGCCGACGCCAAAGAGTTCGTCTCCCCAACGTTACGTGAGCAGCCAGGCTTCTATCCAGACGCTGAAACCAAGCGCCGCTTGGCGGTCATTGCTCGCCTACCGGAAAAACAAGCAGCAGTGCGCGCCGCCGTCTGGACGCGCTTTGTCGACGGCCAGTAACTGGCGCAGCTAGTAGCCTGAATTGTTCCCTTAAGGAGATCGACATGCGTTTCTTTGCCCTGCTGCCCCTGGCGTTACTACCACTCTTGGCGAGCGCCCAAGACAGCATCAACGTTTACAACTGGAACGACTACATCGCCCCCCAGGTGCTGGTCGACTTCGAGAAAGACACCGGCATTCACGTTGACTATCACACCTACAGCACCGCCGAAGAGCTCAGCAAAGCGCTGGCCAGCGGCGAGGCCATCGACGTCGCGGTGCCCTCCCATGACGCGCTGCCAGGCCTGATCAAAGCCGCCAGCATTCAGCCGCTGGACCTCAAGCTGCTGCCTAACCGCAGTCATCTGGACAAACAACTGCTGAGCAAGCTGGCCGCCTTCGACACCAACAACAAATACGCCATCCCCTATCTGTGGGGCTCGGTCGGCTTGGCGATCAATACCCCGGCCGCCGAGCAGGCCTACGGCGGACCACTGCCGGACAGCTGGAGCGTGCTGTTCAATCCCGAGCAGAGTAAACGCCTGGCCAGTTGCGGCATGAGCGTGCTGGATGCCCGCGATGAAGTGCTCTCGGCCTTGATGAGTTACCAAGGCCGCAGCTTGGCGCAAACGCCACCAAGCCAAATGAAACGCAGTGGCGATCTGCTTAATCAGCTGCGTCCCCACCTGCAGTATGTCGACAGCACCCGCTATATCGAGGACCTGGCCAGCGGCAAACTGTGCGTCGCCTTCGCCTGGGTCGGTGACGCCTTGGCCGCCGCCAAAGCCGGTCAGCCGGTTAAGTTTGTGGTGCCGCAAGAGGGCTCGATTATGTTTATCGACAGCCTGGTGATCCCCAAGAGCGCCCGCCGCGCCGACCTGGCGCATAAGTTTATCGATTACCTGATGCAGCCCAAGGTCGCCGCCCTGATTACCACCGAGACGCTGTTCCCGAGTGCCAATGCCGATGCCAAAGAGTTCCTCGATCCAAGCATTCGCGACCAACCGGGCCTGTATCCCGACCGCGACACCAAGCGCCGCTTATCCGCACTGGAAGTGTTGCCCGAGAAGCTCGCGCCGATCCGCGATCAGATCTGGCAAAGCTTTATTGATGCCTCCTGACTTGCCCCGGCGGCGTGACTAACGTCCAATAGCGGCTCCCATGCCAAGGAGAGACCTATGTCACGCCCCGTCAGCAGCCGTAAACCGCGCGCCAGCAGCCAACTGCGGATTAACGCAATACTTGCTGCGGCGCGCAGCTTGCTGGCCGAACAAGGCGTCAACAGCCTCTCGGTGTACAGCGTGGCCGAGCGCGCGCAAATGCCGCCGTCGTCGGTCTATCACTTCTTCGCCAGCGTGCCGGCGATTCTCGAGGCGCTGACCGGGGAGATTCACGCGGCCTTTCGCGCCTGCTTGCAGCTACCCATCGCCCACGGCGAACTGCGTGACTGGCGCGACCTGTCGCGCCTGGTCGAAGAGCGGATGCTGGCGATTTACGCCGCCGACCCGGCCGCCCGTCAGTTAATTCTCGCCCAGCACGGTTTGACCGAAGTCACCCAAGCCGACCGCCTGCACGACATCGAACTCGGCCAGTTGATGCAGGCACTGTTCAACCAGCACTTCCAACTGCCCGTCCTGCCCGAGGAGGTCGATGTGTTTGCCCTGGCCATGGAACTGGGTGACCGGGTGTACGCCCGCTCGGTGCAGCAGCACGGGCTGATCACCCCGCGCATGGCCGAAGAAGGCATGCGAGTATTTGACGTTTACCTGGCCCTGTATCTACCGCCGCTATTACCAAAACGCGAACAATAAACCGATATTTATCTGCAAATAAATCACACGAGCCAGACCGATAGATAAAAACAGCTTTTAATGCGGATTTTTATCGGATATAAAGTTGAAAAGCTCCGAGCGAGCGCGGCCGCCGACACGTCAGAGTCTGTATTCATCTGCTAGCGTCTTTTCGCCACGGTTGATTCGCCGGCGCTTACCCTCCGGGTCAACCTATGGCTGTTACTCCCGTTGGTTGTTGCGCGTTGTCTGGTTCTAGCCCAGCAGCGCTTGAGTGGATTCACCTTCGACAAGTTTTGGGCTTGGCCCTAAAAGGTATCGCTAATGTCTACCCTGACCAGCACCCCGCGCGCCGACGGCTTCCAGATGCCCGCCGAGTGGGCACCCCATAGCCAAACCTGGATGGTCTGGCCCGAGCGCCCGGACAACTGGCGGCTCGGCGGCAAGCCGGCGCAGGCCGCCTTCACTGCGGTCGCCAAGGCCATCGCCGAATTTGAACCAGTGACCGTCTGCGTATCTGCCGGGCAATACGACAATGCCCGCGCCCGCCTCGACCACGGCAATATCCGTCTGTTGGAAATAACTACCGACGATGCCTGGGTGCGCGACACCGGCCCGACTTTCGTGACCAACGCCAGCGGCGAAGTACGCGGCGTCGACTGGACCTTCAACGCTTGGGGCGGCTTCGATGGCGGCCTGTACTGGCCGTGGCAGCGCGACGATCAGGTGGCACGCAAGATCCTCGAGATCGAAGGCTGCGACCGCTACCGCACCGAAGGCTTCGTGCTGGAAGGCGGCTCGATTCATGTCGACGGTGAAGGCACGCTGATCACCACCGAAGAATGCCTGCTCAACCGCAATCGCAACCCCGAGCTAAGCCGCCAGCAGATCGAAAGCCTGCTGCACCAGCACCTGGGCACCGACACGGTGATCTGGCTGCCGGACGGCCTGTTCAATGACGAGACCGACGGCCACGTCGACAACTTCTGCTGCTACGTGCGCCCCGGCGAAGTATTATTGGCCTGGACCGACGATCCGCAGAGCCCCAACTACTCGCGCTGCCAAGCCGCCATGGCGGTGCTGAGCAACACCCGGGACGCCAAGAGTCGCCAATTGATCGTGCACAAGATGCCGATCCCCGGCCCGCTGCACGCCACGGATGAGGAATGCGCCGGCGTCGATGCCGCCGAAGGCACTCAAGAGCGCGACCCGTCGATTCGCCTGGCCGGCTCCTACGTCAACTTCCTGATCGTCAACGGCGGCATCATCGCGCCAAAATTCGACGACCCGATGGACGCCGAAGCCGAGGCCATCTTACAGCGCCTGTTCCCTGAGCATCGCGTGGTGATGGTGCCAGGCCGCGAGATCCTGCTCGGCGGCGGCAATATCCACTGCATCACCCAGCAACAACCGGCGCCCTAACGGCGCTGATTTGTAACAGGCGCAGAGCTGCGTGTTGTAGGGTGGGCTTCAACCCACAAGCTCTTTTGCATTCAGATGCGGTGGGCTGAAGCCCACCCTACGTTTTGCACCCAATACATAGCGAGCTCATGGCCTTTACGTTGGCTTACAGCTGATTCAACGGCACTTTCAAATAGCGCACGCCATTGCTCTCTGCCGGCGGCAGTTCGCCACCGCGCATATTCACCTGCACCGCCGGCAGGATCAGCACCGGCATGCTCAAGCTGGCGTCCCGCGCGCGGCGCATGGCAACGAAAGCGTCCTCAGCAATGCCCGCGTGCACATGCACGTTATGGGCGCGCTGCTCGGCCACCGTGCTCTGGTACAGGTGCTGCTCGCGGCCCGGCGCTTTGTAGTCGTGGCACATAAACAGCCGGGTCCTGTCTGGCAGGGCGAACAGCGTCTGGATTGACCGGTACAGGGTGCGCGCATCGCCACCGGGAAAGTCACAACGGGCCGTGCCGTAATCCGGCATAAACAAGGTATCGCCGATAAAGGCCGCGTCGCCGATCACATAGGTCAGGCAGGCCGGCGTGTGGCCCGGCGTATGCAGCACGCGGGCCGCGATGCCGCCGATGCTGAAGCTGTCGCCATCGCTAAACAACTGGTCAAACTGGCGGCCATCGGTGGCGAACTCATCGCCTACGTTAAACAACTGAGCGAAGGTGGTTTGGATCTGGGTGATCTGCGCACCAATCGCCAAACGGCCGCCGAGCACCTGTTTGATATAGCCGGCGGCGGACAGATGATCGGCGTGCACGTGGGTTTCCAGCAGCCAGTCCAGCGTCAGACCCTGCTCGCGCACATAGGCGATCAGCCGGTCGGCGCTGGCGTGAGAGGTGCGCCCAGCAGCCGGATCGTAATCGAGCACCGGGTCGACGATGGCGCAGCGCTTACTCTGCGGGTCGCTGACCACGTAGCTGTAGGTGAAGCTGGCCGGATCGAAAAAAGCCTCAACCTGTACGTTCATGCCTGACTCCCGCGCCGCTCCAGCAGTTCAAACAGGCCCATGCCGGCGAGCATCGCCAGGACAAACAGCAGCGCCTGCCAGTGACCGGTGAGCAGAATCGCCACGGCCGGCCCCGGACAGATGCCGGCGATGCCCCAACCGATGCCGAACAGCAGGCTGCCGATAATCAGCCGCCGATCCAGCTGGCGCTTGCCGGGCAATTGCATAGGTGCGCCCAACAACGAGCGGCTCTGGCGTTTGGCCCAGCTGAACGGCAGCAGCGCCACCCCAATGGCGCCGGCCATCACCAGCGCCAGCGAGGGGTCCCAGGCACCAGCCAAATCAAGAAAACCCAGCACCTTGGCCGGATTGGCCATGCCGGCCAGCAATAAACCCAGGCCGAAGATCAGCCCGGCAACTAACGCAAGCAGCTTGCCCATGCTCAGGCTCCCAACAGATGACGAAGGATAAATACCGTGGCAAACCCGGCGGCCATAAACACCCCGGTGGCCGCCAAGGAGCGAGGCGACAGCCGGGAGATACCGCAGACACCATGGCCGCTGGTGCAACCGGCGCCATAACGGGTGCCAACGCCCACCAGCAACCCCGCCAAGGTCAGGCTCAGCCAGCCGCCCTGAAACTCAATCGTCGGCAAGACGGCGAACAGCTGCCAAAGCAACGGAGCCAACAACAGGCCGAGCAGAAACAGCGCCTTCTCGCCACGGCCCTCGCCGCCGCGCGCCAGCAGGCTGCCGAGCAAGCCGCTGATGCCGGCCACCCGCCCGCTAAACACCACGAACAGCGCCGCCGCACCACCAATCAAGGCCCCACCGGCCAAGGCCGACCAGGGGCTGAAGTTCAACCAATCGATAGTCATTGCCCGCCCTCGGCACAGAACAGTTGATAGAGGGTATTGATCACCGCCAACGCCTGCGGGCTGCTGATGCGGTAATACACCTGCTTGCCGTCGCGCCGGGTGTCGACCAGGCCTTCACGGCGCAGCACCGCCAACTGCTGGGAGAGGGTCGGCTGCACGATGCCGAGCAGCGCCTCCAGCTCGCCGACATTGAGTTCGCCCTGCGACAGCTGGCAGAGCAGCAACAGCCGGTCAGGGTTGGCCAGGGTCTTCAACAGCTGGCCAGCGGCCCCGGCATTGGCGCGCAACTGCTCGATATTAAGTACAGGATCGGCGGCGGACATGATTCACCTTAGATAAATACAATATGTAGTTTAATATAATGTATTTATTAAGAGTGTCCAGCCGAGCCGATCAACGGCCATGAACAAGCTATATCCCAGTTATATGTTGCAGACCTTGTTTTGTAGGGTGGGCTTTAGCCCACCAGCGCTAGATAGGGATCTTGGTGGGCTAAAGCCCACCCTACGTTTTGCACTCAACGCTTAACAGGTACACCGCCATAAAAAAACCCGCCGGTCTGCGGACGGGCGGGCTGTTTAGTCGC
This sequence comes from Pseudomonadaceae bacterium, assembly GCA_019747155.1. GTDB lineage: Bacteria > Pseudomonadota > Gammaproteobacteria > Pseudomonadales > Pseudomonadaceae > Aquipseudomonas. The sequence continues at coordinate 10,695 of JAIERD010000592.1, read as the reverse complement.
TAAGGCGCAATTAGCCGTTAACAGGGCGCAGCGAGTAGGTTTTGAGCTGCGCGGCAAACTCGTGCAGTGACTGAATGCCGCTGGCTTCCGCTTCGCTGATCCACTGCTTGATCGCTTCGAGCATGTCGTGACCGTTGGCGCTGGTCTTGATCCAGATTTGCTGCAAGGCCAGGCGTTTTTCGTAGATCACCTTGAGTGCCTGACTCTGCTCCAGCATCACCTGGATGCGCGCCTGGTGCTTTTCATCCAGCAGACTGGTCTCGCGCGACAGCAGGCGCTTGGCGCGGCGGAACTGGTAGCGCACCGACTCATCGGCCTTGGCCAGCTCTTGCTTGACCAATGGCGCGATCACCAACTTGCGGTACTGCGCCATGATCTGAAAGCGGGTGTTGAGGATGGCCATGGCGGTGTCCATGTCCAGACTGCCTTTGCCGGGGACCCGGTGGGCAATCGGCGCCACGCGCTGGACCTTGGCCAGGCGCAGGAAGCTGAACAGTTGAATCCAGGCCCAGCCCATGTCGAATTCCCAAGGCTTGACCGACAGCTTGGCCGAGTTCGGGTAGGTGTGGTGGTTGTTATGCAGCTCTTCACCACCGATCAAAATACCCCAAGGCGAGAGGTTGGTGGCCGCATCGCGGCACTCGAAGTTGCGATAACCCACCGCATGACCGAGGCCATTGACCACGCCCGCCGCCCAGACCGGAATCCACATCATCTGCACCGCCCACACAGTCATGCCGAGCACGCCGAACAGGGCCAGATCAATGACCGCCATGATTGCGATGCCGCCCATTGGGAAGCGTGAATAAACATTACGCTCGACCCAGTCTTCCGGGCAGTTCTTGCCGTAGATGCGCAGGGTTTCCGGGTTCTCGGCCTCGGCGCGGTACAGCTCGGCACCGGTCAGCAAAACGGTGCGCAGGCCTTTGATTACAGGGCTGTGCGGATCATCGACGGTTTCACACTTGGCGTGATGCTTGCGGTGGATGGCGGTCCACTCGCGAGTATTTTGCGCGGTGGTCAGCCATAACCAGAAGCGGAAAAAATGTTTTAGCGCCGGGTGCAGCTCCAGCGCCCGGTGCGCCGAGTAACGGTGCAGATAAACCGTGACCGCGACAATCGTCACATGGGTTATCAGCAGGGTAACTGCCAGCAACTGCCAGGCCGACAAGTCGAGTAAACCGTTGTACCACATGGGGAAATGGCCTCAATCAAAGAGAAAAGCGCTGGATGAACAAGCGTTCACTCATTATCGCCGCAATTGGGGCGAAAGTCCCAGTAGCTTGTCGCTATTAAGCGGCGAACAGCGCCCCCAGGGAGTAATTAGCAGCGCCGCTGGCGGGCTGCCGTTACGCGGCGAGACCGCCCTACAGCTTACGGATACAGCTGGGGCCGGCACGTTTTTCGACTTCCTCGCGCACCTCATCGCGCCAACCCAGCAAGAACGCCAACTCGGCCACCACAAACAGCGGCCCCACCGCCAAGCCCATGATGTCGTCGACAAAGGCCGGTTTACGTCCCTCGTAGTAATGCCCGACGAACTGGATGATCCAGCCGAGTACGAACAAGCCAATCCCCCAACCGAGCCAGACGCCGACACTCTGCTGCGCCAGGCTCGCACCGACCCACAGACACAGGCCGAGCAGGCCACTCATCAACAGGCCAAAACGCAGATCCAGCCGGCAATAAAACAGCCCCGCCGCCAGCGCCGTTAAGGCCGCCGGTGACAGCCACAAGCCGAGCACCGCAACGCCTGGGCGCGACAGCAACACCGCCACTGCCAGCACGATCAGAGGAATACCAATAAAGTGCGTGGCGATATTGCGCCGGTCGCGGTGATAGGCCGCGTATTGCGCCAGATGCTCGATCAAGGTTTTCATAAGCGTCTCAATAAATTGACTAGATGCACGGCAGAGCATGCCCACGGCAACCCGCGGCCCTGCAGACAGCCCTGCTGCAAGTCGCCCAACACTAACTCAGCTGCGCCTCGGGCCGATAGCCCAGACGCAACCCGCCCCAATGCCGGCCCTGCAACATGATCGGCACCGACAAGTCGTGCATCAGCTCACCGGTATCGCGGCTATAGGTTTGCAGCAGCAAGGGTTGCTGATGACTGCCGCAGCGAATTCCGGTGGCATCGTTGAACACCCGCTTGCTGCGACTCTTCAGTGCATCAACGGCGCGATCGCCGGTCTGCGTCTGGCTGAAGGCGCGGTTATGGGTCGGCACATAGCCTTGCGGGGTGCTGGCGATGGCGAACACCAGGCCTTCGTGGCGCGCCAACAAGGGCTCCTGCAGGCCCGGCAAAACCTGATCGGTATAGGCATCGAAGCGGCTGCTGAACTTGCTCGGATAGCTATTGGTAATGCTCTGCAAGTTGCGATCAAACAGGTCTGCCAGGCTGACTTTACCGCGCTGAATATCCGCCTCGAATTGCGCGCTAATCGCCGCCGCGCCCTCGCGGGCCAGGTCATAAATACGCTGGTGGTAATCGTCCAGACTGACCGCCGCCAGCTGCTCGTTGACGCTCTCGGCCTGCCCCACCAATTGCCCGGCGGCAACTGCCAGCTGGCGGGTTTGCACCTCGCTGCCCTGAGCATCGCCGCGCAGTTGTTCGAGGGCGGCAAACAGGCTCGCCAACTGCTGATGATTGCTCTCGGTGCCGGCGCGGATATGCGCCACTTGCTCTTCCACCGCGCCGGCCAGTTCGGCGATGCCTTCCAGTTGCTGACTGCTCTGCTCGACCTGCAGCGCCGCCTGCTGCATCGCCAGGCTTTGCTGCTGAATATGGCTGCCGACCGCCGCGCTGCGTTGGCGGATATCACTGACAATTTGCGTGACCTCCTCGGTGGCAGTCGCGGTGCGCTTGGCCAGGTTGCGCACCTCATCGGCGACCACGGCAAAACCACGGCCTTGCTCACCGGCCCGCGCCGCTTCAATAGCAGCATTCAGCGCGAGCAAATTGGTTTGGCTGGCGATCGACTGAATCACCTGGGTGACTGTTTCGATCTGCTCGGTGCTGGCACTCAAACCGGCCATCAGCTCACGACTGGCAACGGCCTGCGCACTCAATTGCTGCAGCCCGCCCAGGGCTTGCTGCAGCCGATGCTGCCCGGCGGCGCTGTGTTCGCGTACTGCGCAGGCGGCTGCCAAGGTCTGCTCGGCGCGCTGGGCACTGCTCAGTTCGGTGCCGGTCATGGCTTGGGCGCCAACGCTAACCTGCTCCACCACCCGCAATTGCGATTGCAGTTTGTCGGCCAATTGCTGCACGCCAAACGCCACTTGCGCGGCCGCCAAGGCGTTATGGCAGGTGCTGCGCGATAACACCTGACTGAGCTGACTGAAGGCCGGCAGGCTTTCGGTTGGCGTCGCGCAGTCCTCCTCCGGCCGCTGCCAGGGGCCGAGCCAGGGCCATAGCGCCAGCAGCAAAAAGGCCGGAATACTCAGATACAAGGGCATCTGCCCTTGCTGGTACACCGCCATCAGCGCGGCCAGACCCAGCCCGTGCAGCAGGCACGCAAGGGGATGACGGATATAAGCAGAACGCATCGGCAAACCTCTTTTCCAGGGCGCAGCTGAAGTGACTCTCTGACGCTGCAACGCAGCCTGCATTCGAGCACGCCCACGCGTTCGCCACCATACACCTTTGATCTATAGCGGCTGGTGATGGCCAGGGCTGATTTTGCAAACGCACGCTTGGCTTTGGCCGACTGCCCTTAGCTGCGCGGCAGGCCTTCGCGGTACTGACTGGGCGTCTGGCCGGTCCAGCGTTTGAAGGCGCGACTGAAGCTGCTGGTATCGGCAAAACCCAGCAGGTAGGCGATCTCGCTTATCGAGCAACGCGGGTCGCGCATATGGGCCAGCGCCAGGCTCTGCCGGGTGTCGGCTAACAACGCCTCGTAGCCGCAGCCTTCATCGGCCAGATGACGCTGCAGGCTGCGCAAACTCAGATGCAGCATCTGCGCGATACGCTCCGCCGAGGGTTCGCCATTGGGCAGCTGGGTCTGCAAACAGGCGCGTACCTTGCGCTGCCAGCTGGGCGCCTCGCGCAGCTCAAGGCTGCGCTGCAACAGTGCCGGCCCAAACCGTCTGACCCCAGGCGACTCGCCCAGCCAACCTCAGCCGCCAGCGCAGCCCTGCACTCGCGGCTTGCCGTTATTTGCCCGACTGGTTGAGCAGAATGTGCGGACAACCGCCAGCAGCAGCGCCAGCTTGGACTAGAATTCAGCACGCGCCACGGGAAACCGTACAGAGTTCACTAGAGGCTCTGGCGCCGCCACTTTCTGTCCACAGGTGCTGTTAATGCTGCGACTTCTGCGCACGCCATCCTGCTTGCTGCTGATCTGTCTGTGCCTCGTGGCCGGCCAGAGCTTGGCGGCTTTGCCAACCGTCAATGCCAGCGCGCAGATGCTCCAGCAACCGCTGCAGTTGCCGCATCTCCAACTCCTTGAAGACCAAGACGCCAGCCTTAGCCCTAGCCAGGCACTCGAACAGTTGCAGCTGCACGGTCAACTGCGCGACGGCAATCTGCGGCTGGGCTATTCCGGCAGCGCCTGGTGGATTGGCTTTACGCTCGACACCAGTGCCGCCGAGCCACTGTCGCTGATCATCGACAATCCGTTTACCGACGACATCCAGCTGTGGCAGGTGGTTAACGGCCAACCGCTGCCCGCCGGACACGCCGGTGATCTGCTGCCGTTCAGCGCCCGCAGCGAACCCTATGCAAACTTCCTGTTGCCGCTGCCGGCGCTGGAGGCCGGCCACCACGAAATCCTCTTACGGGTAAAAAGTAGCGCCGCCTTGAGTCTGCCGATTTCCTTGGTGGCCAGCGCCAACAGCAAGCAAATACTCGCTACAAGTTGGCTGAAAAGCGGCCTGATGTGCGGCGCGCTGCTGATCATGGCGCTGTTTCATCTGGCCAAATACAGCACCTTGCGCGAGCCTCAGCTGGGTTTTTATTGCGCCACCCTGTTCAGCGCGACGCTGTATTACAGCGCCCTGCTCGGCCCGATCAATCTGCTCTGGCCGCTGCAACCGAGTCTGCAGACCGTGCTGCTGAACCTGGCCGGCTCCGCCACGCTGATTGCCAGCACCCTGTTTATCTGCAGCATTTTGGTTCTGCAGGGTCGGCGGTTGCGTCTGCTGCGCAATGCTTTTTTTGCCCTGATAGTGCTGTGCGCCACCCCGGCAGTGTTGGGCCTGAACGACTTTCGCCAGCAGCAATTAATCAACAGCCTGTTCCTGCTCAATGGCCTGTATCAGATCTGCCTCTGTCTGTATGGCGCCAAACTCAAGCGGCCGATGGCCAAGCCCCTACTAATGCTGTGGTCCGCCGCTTTTTTGCTGATGATCACCCTGCCCCTGAGCCGGATGGGTTTATTGCCCAGCCTGCCGCTGCTCAGCCAGATCAGTTTCTATTTGCCGGCGATCAGTTTTTTTCTGTTTGGCATCCTCAGCGCCAAGCAACTGGAGCAGGTACGCGTCGACTTATTCGCCAGCCAGCAGCAAGCCATAGACAACCTCGAGCGCTACCAGGCGCTGTTCAATAACGCCGCCGAAGGCATAGTCCGCTGCCAGCGCGACGGCACTATTCTCGAAGCCAACCCAGGCTTCCTGCGCCTACTGGGACAGTTGCCGCAGCAGACCGCAAACCTGCGCGGCCAGGCGATTCAGAGCCTGCTGAAAACCTCGGACTGGACCCACCTGCTGGAGCAATTAACCGCCGAGCAACCCACCGTCAGTGGCGAGTGCCAGATTCGCGATCACCGCGGTAACGCCCGTTGGGTCTACCTGTCGCTGTACTTGTTGCCAGCCCAAGAGGGCATTGAAGGCATAGTGGTCGACCTCAGCGAACGCCATGCCCTTGAGCTGCACCTGCAAAACCTGGCCGCCCACGACTCGCTCACTGGCCTGTTCAACCGCCGCGAAATGGAGCGTTTGCTGCAAGCCGCCTTGAGCGATCCGCAGGCGCAGGACTTTGGCCATCTGCTGTACCTCGACCTCGATCAGTTCAAGCAGGTTAACGACCTCTGCGGGCATTCCGCCGGCGACCAACTGTTACGCCAGCTGGCCAGCAAGCTGCAACACCAGCTGCCGGCCCAGGCCAAGCTGGCACGCATCGGCGGCGATGAATTTGTTGTGCTACTCGAGCAACAAGACCGCGCCGCAGCCATGGCCCAGGCCGAAGCCTTGCGCGCCTGTGTCGAACAGTTCGTCTTCAGCTGGCAAGGGCGGCCGTTTCGGCTGTTTGTCAGCATTGGTCTGCTGGAATTGAGCAATGCGGTTAACGATTGGGAAACCGCCCTGAACTGGGCCGACAGTGCCTGCCAGCGGGCAAAAAACCAGGGTCGCAATCGCGTCCATCAATTCAATCCGGCCGACGGCGTGCTGCTTGAGCATCAACGTCAACTGCAGTGGATTACCCGCCTGCGCGCGGCCATCGAGCATCAGCACTTCGAGCTGTTTTTCCAACCGGTGATGCCGCTGCAGCAGCCCGAAGCCGGCTGGCATTACGAAGTGCTGTTGCGTTACCGCGACCCGCAATCAGGCGAGTGGATTGCCCCCGGCCAGTTCCTCGGCGCGGCCGAGCGCTATGGCTTGCTGGGTGGGATTGATCGCTGGGTGATACGGCGGTTATTCGACTGGATGGAGCAAAACCCCCATCACTTGCGCCAGCTCAGCCAGGTCAATCTCAACCTCAGCGGCAGTTCGCTGCTGGACGGCGAGGTGCACCAACTGCTCAAGCAACTCTTGGCCAGCCATCAGTTACCGGCGCACAAGCTGTGTATCGAAGTCACGGAAATGGTCGCCTTGGGTGAGCTGGGCGTGTCTTCCGACTGGATCACCAAGCTGCGCGAGCAAGGCATCAAGGTCGCCCTCGACGATTTTGGCAGTGGTTTTGCCTCCTATGCCTACCTGCGCCATCTGCCATTGGACTTGCTGAAAATCGACGGCACCTTTATCAGCGGTCTGGAGCACGATCCGATCAACCAGGCGATGGTCAGCTCCATGCAGCAAATCGCCCAGCAGCTCGGGCTGAAAACCGTGGCCGAATTTGTTGAAAGCCAAGCCACTCTCGACTGCCTGCGCGGCCTAGGCATCGACTACGCCCAAGGCTACTTTATCGATCACCCCAAGCCGCTGGAAACCCTCGCCGACCACGACAGCGCACAGCTGATGCTGCCCTTGACCAGCCCAAGCCTGCGGCTCTAAAGCTGGCCGCGCGACGCTTCACACATAAGGTTTGAAGCGCCGCGCCAGGGTCAAAAAAACGGCAAAAAAAGACCCGCCGAAGCGGGTCAATAAATCGCCTGACTGGTGAGCCTTAAGCGAGTTCGTCGAAGCACTCAGCGACAATGGCCAGGCCTTTGTCCAGCTGTGCATCAGGAATAGTCAGCGGCATCAGGAAGCGGATGACGTTGTAGTAGGTGCCGCACGACAGCAGGATCAAACCCTTGTCGCGAGCGCGAGCAACGATCTTGCCCACCAGCTCGGCGGCTGGCTTGTGCACATCGCCGCCCTCGAACAGTTCGATGGCAATCATCGAGCCCAGACCGCGCACGTCACCAATCACGTTGTGCTTGGCTTGGATGGCGCGCAGGCCAGTCTTCAAGCGCTCACCGAGCACCTGAGAACGCTCCAGCAGTTTCTCTTCGTCGAACACCTTCAGCACGGCCAGGGCTGCGGCGCAGGCAATCGGGCTACCGGCATAGGTGCCGCCCAGGCCACCCGGCGCGATGACGTCCATGATTTCGGCTTTGCCGCACACGCCGGAAATCGGGAAACCGCCGCCGACCGACTTGGCGAAGGTGGTCAGGTCTGGCACCACACCCAGTTGCTCGGTGGCGAAGAAGGTGCCGGTACGCCCAGCGCCAGTCTGTACTTCGTCAGCGATCAACAGGATGCCGTGCTGGTCGCACAGGGCCCGCAGGCGCTTCATAAAGGCCGGCGAGTTGGTGTAGAAACCACCTTCACCCTGTACCGGCTCGATGATGATGGCCGCGACGTCGCTTGGCTGCGCGTCGTTCTTAAAGATCCGCTCGATGCTGGCGATCGACTCGTCTTCGCTCACACCGTGCAATGGGCAAGGCGACTGAGCGCGGAACACACCGGCTGGCATCAAGCCCATGCCCGCCGAGTACGGCACCACTTTGCCGGTCAGGCTCAGGGTCATCATGGTGCGGCCGTGGTAGGCGCCGGTGAAGGCGATCACGCCGATGCGACCGGTGGCGGCGCGGGCAATCTTCACCGCGTTTTCTACCGCTTCGGAGCCGGAGGTGACCAGCAGGGTTTTCTTGGCGAAGTCACCGGGTACGCGCTTGGCGATCTCTTCGCAGAGCTCAACATAGGGTTCATACGCCAGCACCTGGAAGCAGGTGTGCGACAGCTTGGTCAGTTGCTCTTGCACGGCAGCCACCACTTTCGGGTGCAGGTGACCGGTGTTGAGCACGGCGATGCCGCCGGCGAAGTCGATGAACTCGCGGCCTTCAACGTCCCACACAGTGGCGTTCTCGGCGCGCTCAGCAAAAATCGGGTGGATCTGGCCAACACCGCGCGGTACGGCGGCTTGGCGGCGTTGCATCAGGGATTCGTTGGTCTTGCTCATGATTATCCTCGTGGGCCGCCGGGCGGGCCAGTTACGCAGTGTCAGTAAAATTCGTTATTGCAGTTGTTTTTTGTCGCTGCCAAAGCACTAGCAGCGTAGCGAGCGAAGGTCAGGCCACACCCGCTCCCTGCGGGTAGCGGCATTTCCCACATCCATGTGGGTCACAAGGCAGAACGCCGCTCGTTTATGCGCAGTAGCTGCTTACACCCCAAGGCAGACGTATTTGATCTCTAGGTAATCTTCGATGCCGTACTTGGAGCCTTCACGGCCCAGGCCCGAAGCCTTGATGCCGCCGAACGGTGCCACTTCGGTAGAAATGATCCCGGTGTTGACGCCAACAATACCGTACTCCAGCGCTTCAGCGACGCGGAATACGCGGCTCAGGTCACGGGCGTAAAAGTACGAGGCCAGACCGAACTCGGTGTCGTTGGCTTGGGCGATTACATCGGCTTCATCGCTGAAGCGGAACAGTGGCGCCAGTGGGCCAAAGGTTTCTTCCTTGGCGACGGCGGCGTTTTTCGGCACGTTGATCAGGATGGTCGGCTCGAAGAAGTTACCGCCCAGCGCGTTACCGCCGGCCAGTACGCTGGCGCCTTTGCTCAGGGCGTCGGCGATGTGCTCTTCAACCTTGGCCACGGCCTTGGCGTCGATCAGCGGGCCGGTGGTGATGCCGTCTTCCAAACCGTTACCAATTTTCAACTTGGCCACGGCCAGGCGCAGTTTCTCGGCGAAGGCGTCATACACGCCGTCTTGTACATACAGACGGTTGGCGCACACGCAGGTCTGGCCGGCGTTGCGATATTTGGACGCCAGGGCGCCTTCAACGGCGGCATCCAGGTCGGCGTCGTCAAACACGATAAACGGCGCGTTGCCGCCGAGTTCCAGCGAGACTTTCTTGATGTCCTTGGCGCATTCCATCATCAACTGGCGACCAATTTCGGTCGAGCCGGTGAACGACAATTTACGCACGATCGGGTTGCCGGTCAGTTCGCTGCCGATATCGCCGGCGGAGCCTGTCACCACGCTCAACACGCCTTTTGGAATCCCGGCGCGCTCGGCCAGCTCAACCAGGGCCAGGGCCGAATACGGGGTTTGGCTGGCGGGCTTGATCACCATGGTGCAACCGGCGGCCAGAGCCGGGCCGGCTTTGCGGGTGATCATTGCGGCCGGGAAGTTCCACGGGGTAATGGCGGCGGTCACACCAATCGGCTGCTTCATCACCAGCAGACGCTTGTCCGGTTGATGACCGGGAATGATGTCGCCGTAGACGCGCTTGGCTTCTTCGGCAAACCACTCGATAAAGGAGGCGGCGTAGACGATTTCGCCACGGGCTTCGGCCAGCGGTTTGCCTTGCTCCATGGTCATCAGGCGGGCGAGGTCGTCCTGGTTTTCAATCAGCAGTTCAAACCAGCGACGCAAGCGGTTGCAACGGTCTTTGGCGGTCAGTGCGCGCCAAGCCGGCAGTGCCTGCTCGGCCGCTTCGATGGCGCGACGGGTTTCGGCGCCGCCCATTTTTGGCACAGTGCCGATGATTTCGTTGGTCGCCGGGTTATTCACCTTGATAGTCTGACCATTGTCAGCATCCAGCCAGACACCATTGATATAAGCCTGCTGGCGGAACAACTTAGCGTCTTTCAATTGCATAACGGTCTCCTTCAGCTCGGCAGCCTGGCCGCGAGCGGTGATTAGCAGTCGACCGCGCGCTAATGGCTGCAGTCGTAAATTTTTGCGCGTAACGCCGCGCTGGCGTGGGCCTGAGAGCAATAAAAGGCGCAAAACAACCATAGCCCCTTTCGGCGGCTAGGGTTTATTGCCACAGGCGTTTGAAATCTCAAACGAATCCTAGGGCGAGCGTGAAGAAAGGGCAATAGGCTGTTCGGAAAAATTAACAAAAATGCGCAAATCGGTAAAATTAATCACCAACCATCGCCAAATCAAGCCGTTTTCGTGCGAAATCATGAACAATACGCTCGGCATGGACGCACGCCAGCGACATGCGTATCATGACGCCCGCTGCACCAGTAGCTCAGCTGGATAGAGTACTGCCCTCCGAATGCGGACGTCATTTGCAGTAGATGACGAAAAACGAT
>JAIERD010000060.1 GCA_019747155.1 Pseudomonadaceae bacterium | reverse complement strand
AGCCCCATGGCTTTTCGGCTTGCACGGATTATCGTGCCGAGCTTTTCCGGTGAATCAATTTCGAACTTCATGCATAAATCCTTTAGCTCGTGAGGAATATCACTAACAACAAGCCAGCAATAGATAAATCCTCATCCTCATGCGGATTGTAGCCAGAAAAGCTGCTCCCACAATAAAAACCTCACAATCATGCGGATTTAATACCAACTAACCGAACCGAGTAGCCACTAGAGCGTCGAAGAACTTCCTAACCGATGCCCCGACTGTGCAAGCGGTGACAAGCGCAAAGCCGACTCCAAGTGGTCCGGTGACATATGCGCATAACGCATGGTCATCGCTATGGTGGCGTGACCGAGTATCCGCTGCAGCCCGAGAATATCGCCACCGCCCATCATGTAATGACTGGCGAAGGTGTGCCGTAAAATATGGGTAAGCTGCCCTGGCGTATTGAAACCACAGCGTTCATAAGCACCCCGAAACGCAGCACGACAAGACATAAACAATCGCCCCGTTCCCGGCATCCCAACACTCAGCAACATCGCGGCTAAATCGGCCGGTACTGGCACCGAACGGCTCTGCCGGTTTTTGGTCCGGTGAAAATGCACCTTGCCGTCAAACACTGCTGATCGCGGCAGCGACTCGGCTTCATCCCAGCGCGCACCGGTAGCCAGACACACCAGCGCGACCGGGTAAGTATGGGTATTCATGCTCGACTGGCACTGAACCAACAACTCCCTGACCTGCTCCATACTCAAAAAGGTTAATTCGGTTTGGTCGGTCTTGATCTGACGAATAGAGGCCAACGGATTAGCTCCAACCCATGCCCCTAAGCGCTTTAACTCAGAAAAAATCGCTGACAGATAGCGCTGCTCATGGTTAACCGTATGTGCCGAGACAACCTCAAGACGCTTTTGCCGATAACGCGCCCAAGCTAAGGAATCAAACGTACTGGCATAAGGATTACCGAGACGTTCAGCCAATGCCAAACAGCGCGCTAATCGCTGCTTGTGATCCTTCAGAGTACAGCCGTGCAGCTCAGACCAAACATTCACCAAGTCCGAAAGACGATCATCTAAAGGCCGTCCGGTTTCTGCCATAGAGGCGTTATAGTCCTGCTGATAGCGCAACGCAGCAGAACGCGTTGCAAAACCGCGTTTACGAATACGTTTACCGTTCTGGTAAAAGTCCGCCATCCACTGCTTTCCGTCTTTACGCGCACTCATACTGCCCTGCCCCACCTGATTGACCGCTCTGTCAGCAGGTCACGGATGTGCTCGTAAATCTGATTTTCAGTCTTGCCCTTGGCTTCGTAGTGATCGCGGATCACTGGCCAGCAATCCCATTCCTTGAGGCTGGCGAACGCCTTTTTTGCGCCGACTCGCTCCCGCGCTAACAGGCTCACGAAGTTGCCGACGAACAACTCAACGTTCTTACCCGAGAAGCCTTTGGCAGTTTTGTAATGACGCTTGTAAGCCGTGTGGTCAACCAGCGACACCACCGGCACAGAGACACGCACATCCTGTCGCATCAGCGTCCAGAACGCGTCATACAGGCCTGCACAGGACTGATAACGGAACGACGCGAGACCGTACTGAAAAAGGCCGTCAAGGTGTGGGGCAAGGTGCTGGTAATTGGTGGTGCCGATGACTGCACCGGTGTGCGAATCGCAGGAGCCGTCTGCAAACTGCTGCACGATGGAGTGATGAAAGCGCAGCTCCACACGCCAGACCGTTTCGTCTGGGTTGTAGTTGAGCGGGCAAGCAGCATCAAACGGATTATCCAGCGTGCGCCAGACAGATTCCCAGTAGTCGAGTTTGTCAGCCGATTTGGCCTGTAGGGATTTGTTGTAAATGGCGAGCTGCATGCCGGAGGCAGAGCCGAACAAAAACGATTGAGCGCAGCCGTAAGTCACCGACTCCCCAGCGTGATGGATCTCCTTAATGCCCGAAATATCCCGGCGTGAACGCGCACGACACTGCATTTCACTGGTCAAATCGGCAGGAGGTGTCCAACCCTGAAAGTCTAATGCCAGATGCACCGCGCACTGACTGACCTCAACATGCTCAAGCGCTTCATGGGCGAAGCGATCCATCCATTCTTGCAGCACTTCAGGCGAGCACGATTGGATGGCGTGGGGACTGACTTCGATTTTCATGTGTGAACCCACCACGTCCACTTTGACGTTGAAGTTTTTCAGCAGCAACACAAAGCCAAGGTCGGCGTTTTGCAGCTTGTACTGATAACCCGAGTCACGGCCAATACGTCCAGCGTGCCATGTGTGCCCGGCAAAACTGACCATGCCACCCTGCTCCACCAGACACAGCAATTCAGGGCGCGGTAAACCTTTGTAATGTTGGCGCACCGTGTCGACACGACAGCCAAGCAGGCGAACGCCTGTCAGGTCAGTCAACGCTGTTGTCTTGGGGTTTAGGAACAAACGACCGAACGGCGATTCCTCAGCGGTTAGCAAATCGAGACGAATTTGATCAGTTGCTTTGTTCACTGTATTTCTCCGATTACTCAGGTCTAGTGAGGTTCTTAAAAGCTATCTATCTGACGTGCTACAGGGACGTCACCGGGCGGGCTTCGCAGGCGCTCGCGGGCTCGCGCACTTGCGAAGGACCCGCACCAAAGCCGTCCCATTGATCGAGCCACCAGCAATCAGTAACGAACATCCCCAGCAGAAACCCGGCCGCGAGAACGGCGCAGAATTGATTTTTAGTCATGGTGATGGGCTCGCTGTGCGGGATGAGTCGGGAATGATCGTTAGGCGCATTTGCGGCGGTTCTGGTGGCGCTTGAGGGGCAGCCGCAATGGGCGCGCGCTTGTTGCTTGTGCCGTCGAGGCTTAGCGAGGTGCGGTCGGCAATGGCCGCATCGAAACTGCCGTACTCAACCGAGTTTTTGCAGAAGGCAAACGTGGTTTTGTGCCAGGTTCCTTGCTGGGTGAAGCACTCGCAGATGTAGGATTTTTCGCCGGCCGCGACCACCCGGTAACGCTTTGAGTTACGGTCGATGTAGCTGGGATCGCTGGAAATCATGCACGACAGGCGCGGGTAGGTTTTCGGCTTGGTCAGGCTGTCGTAAATCGGCGCGGAGCTGGGCAGGTCGGGAATTCTGGGTTTTCTGGCTTCAACGTATTCGGCAGCAGTGAGTGTTTTTGTTTTGCTGCCGCCATCAGCGGGCGGGACGACGCCGGGCAAAATCCCCGCTGCACCGCTGGCGGCACTGGTGGCCAGCTCTTGCGCTTTTTTGGCCGCATCCCGGCCGTTGAAGCTGTCGAAAGCCCGGTACAGCATGAAGGCGATGAATAGGATCAGCACCGGGATGATCAGCAGCTTGCCCGGTGGCCGAAATTTAAAGTGGTGTTCTACCGCCGAGTCATAGACCCCGAAGAACTTTGAATCGAGTTTGACGAAGCTGTGCGAGGCATCTTTCAGCGCGGTTTGTTTTTCCACGTCGATGTATTTTTCAGCCTCATAACGCGAGAGCTTTTGACCGCCGAAGATGCGCAGCACATAGATGTGTTTGTTGCAGAGCTTGCGAATGTGGGCATCGAGAAAAGAGGCGTGCTGGGTGACGAGGTGAACTTCTAAACCATCGTGCCGCATGGTCTCAAATTGTGAGCAGTAATCCGGCACGGCCTTGCGCGGATCACGCACACCAAAAAAACGCTGGGCCTCATCGATCAGGACGATGGAGTTATCCGGCAGCTCAAACCATTTATGCGGGTCGTCGAATTGATACCACTGGGCCTTGAGCTTTTCCGGCTTGAGGCCGTTGACGTTGTGGTAGTAAACCGGCCGGCCTTCGCTCTTGGCCTTGGCATCAATCTCTTTGATGGCGTTAAGGGTTTTCCCGTGGCCCTGCAGGCCGGTGCGAAAGACCAACATCAGTCAGCCCCTACGCCCGGAACACGGTCTGGAATTTCTTGCGACCATCGGCGGCTTTGTCGATGCCGGCCAAGATCACCCGCGTGGTGACCGCGGCCAATAAGATGTTTACCGCGATATCGACTTTCAGCAGCCCCAGGATGTGTTGCACCAACGGCGGCGCGGTAATGAAGTTGGCCAAGATGTAATCCTTGGCCTCACTCACCACGAAGTTGACGCCGTAATAGGTCACAGCGCCGATGGACAGGTAACGCATGGCAGTGGTGACCAGCCGGCCAACAATGTCGAACAGCATCAAACCGATGTAGGCGTAATACATGTTATGAACTCCCGAAGGATTGGCCGATGTACATGGCGGCCGTGAGACTGGCCATGGCCACTACCAGCCATGACATGGAGGTCGCAAAGTTGCAGAACAGATCATTCTTGAAAGCGAACTGGCGGCCGAAGACGGTGAAGCTTTGTGCTGGCGGGCAAGTGCTCGGCAGAAAGCGGGCATGGCCGGAAATGATCGAGGCGAGATGAACTTCGCTTTCGTCTAGGTCGCCATCGGGATCTTGCAGCGCTTCGCCAATGACGGTTTTGCCTAAACCGTTGTAATCGTTGCCGCGCTTGGATTCGCACATCTGGATTTTCTCCAGCTGGGCACTGGCGCAGCCGACCGAATCACCCGAGCAAATGAAGGGGTCACCGCACGCCAAACCACCCGCAGAACCGGGAGTTGGTTGCGTTCCGGTGCCCGGCCCGGTGCCTGTGCCGGGAGTCGTGCCGCCACCGCCTGGATCAGTACCGCCGCCACCCGGAGTAGTGGGGCAACCGGGGCCAGTGGGATTGGCAACGCATGGGTCTACCGGTGGCGTGCAACCGGGGCCGTTCGGATTGGCAACGCACGGATCGACTGGCGGCGTACAGCCGGGGCCAGTCGGGTTGGTAACGCAGGGATCAGGCGGCGGCTCAGCAACGCAACTGCTACCGGAAAGCACCGTTCCGGGCGGACATTTGCTTGTGTCAGGCTTGGGCGGCGTGTCAGAGGTTGAACAGGTTTCGCCGGTTTTTTTGACGTTGTAGTCGCAGTGCATAAATAGCGGTGTTTGGTCATTGATGGCGTAGCAGCTATCGACTGAAACCTTAGCGACCTTACAGCCGGCGGTGCACACCGGAAACGGCGGGACGGTGGCCGTGGCAGGATTTACGTTGTTTGGAAAGGAGGTATCACGCGGCCCCAGCGGCCAAGTGATCGATGCAGGCTCATCCGCTTGGCATGTGTATTGATTAATTAAGGCCGGCACATTGCCGGTCATATTGAAGCCGCCAGAACCCGTAGTGCCGTCTGAATTGATGGTGTAAGTAAACACACAGCCGTTATAGGTAGTGGCATGAGAAACACCGGTAATGGTGATGCCGGTGGTGTTGATTAAATCTGGAATAACAGAGGTGCAAACCTCTTTGGCGGTCTCATAAAAAACATCAGGCTTTGACCTTAAATAATAACCATCAGTAGCCGCAAACCCACTAGCGGGAAAGCAGCAGAGCGCCGAAAGCAAGAGTAATGACAATGAGCGCATACGCATTTGGGTCGATTCCCATGGCTGTTGCTCCAGAAAAAAAGCCCGGACGCGAACACGTCCGGGCTTGGTGACGCAGTTACAGAACGCGGCGCAGCCACTTGACGGTGGCGACCAGTACCAACACGGCGAACACCGCCATGCCCACGGTCTGGATCGGCGTTTCGGATGCGGTGATAGCGGTAGTGGCACCCGTCACATCGAGGCCGGCCGCGAAGGACGACGCAGTGGCAGAAACAGCGGCAACAGCAACACCGCCACGGGCCAACAGGAGGGACATTTTTTTACTCATGGTTTGTTACCTCACAACACTTTGCGGATGATGAGCAGGACAAACACGACCGCGAACAAACCAATGGAGGCTTGCGAGAGCGCGTCTACTTGCTCAGGGGTTAAGCTGGAATATCCAGCTATCTCGGTTTGCGTGACGGCTTGCAGGGTGCCGATGCAGGCCACTTGGCCGGCGTTGATTTCCCATTGGCCGTCACAGGCAAGAAAGCTATTCACAGCGGACTCAAGCAACGTGGGCAGGCCGCAATCAAACGCCAGAAGTAGGCTGATGTGCCGGCTTTGCAGTGGTTGCAGTAGAGGAAGACGACAGCCTTAGCCGGTGCCTGATTCATCGCAGAGTCCCCGTGGGTTATTGAGCTTTGGTTGGCTCAGGTTTTTGCGGCTGGGCCGCAGGCGTTGGTGATGCAGTTGGGCGGGAAGCCGGCTTTTCCACCGCCTCGATGTGCAGCGCTACGTTCTTGCCCTTGTTCTGACCGCCGCGCTCAATTTCAAAGGTGATGCGCACCATTTCCATGGGTTCGAAGTTGGCCCCGGCTGCAAACACTTCATCGCCCACCACGTCATCAATCGCCATGCTGATGATCGACAGGCCGTTGTCGGTGATGCCGTCCGGCTCATCGCCGTAAAACAGCTTGTAGTAAGTTTTGCCCTCAACAGGAGTGCGCTGGGTGCCGAGAAAAGGAACTTCCATAACTGAACGTGCCATCGGTGTTACCTCACTGAGTTGCGCTAAATGCGCGGGTTTGCTTTTTTTCGAGCTGAGTTTTCCCGCATCGGAAAACAGTTAGTTTTTCCGAAGGGCTTTGCTTGGCTTGAAACGGCGTTGGGTTAGGTCGCGTTAATCAGGTACAGCAGGTGTAACGGTGGTGCTTTTCACACCAAGGGCCGGGCCCTTGTCATCCCCCGCCTTCGCCAGAAAGCATGGGGCGGTAAAGATGCCCCACGCCTCCAGGCGAAGGCCGAGCGGAAGCGTGCACGACTAATGGGGTCGGGCTGGTGGTAGGGCAAAGGCTTGGTAAACCAACAGGCCAACCCGTTGTGCCAGAGGATGCGGGCGAGTTTGTTGCCGACTATATAAAGAGCCGGCAACAAGCCGATCAGCAGCGCGATATGCTCAAGCGTCATGCCAAAAATCCCACAGCGGCACAAAGGGCGTTGGCTTGCCGGTGTCCTGCACAACGTTCCAATACTTCGCAGGCCGGCGCGGTGGCGTGTGTTTCGCGCAGAAAGAGACCGGCTGGCAATACCAACGCCCATCGAGCTGGACGAGTTTGGCGGGGCGGCATTGCTCGCAGGGTATGGACGGGCAAGGAGCGCGACTGACCATTTGGTGTTGTGACCAGCAAACAGAGCAGGCGCAATCCGCGAGGTGTGGCAGGCGCAGGTAACTGTTTAGAGTTTTCATGCTCGGCCACCTTAGTCATCGGAATAATCCCCGGAGCAGAAGATGGTTTTGCCTTGGTCGATATCGCGGCGAATGCGATGCAGATTAATCACCCGGCGGCGGCCAATTTTCACGGTTGGGATGGCCTGATTCTCAACCCAGCCCCGCACAACATCTGGCGTGATCAGCTCAGAAGCCATCATTTCCACAAACGCTTGCGTAGAGCAGAACGGCGCATCGCGGAAGTTAGTGATGCGTTCAGGGTTGCCCAGCGTGTCGAACCCTACTATCCCAGACTGTTCCATGATCTTTACCCTATAATTGGCTTACAAACCAAGAAGGCATGCCCTATGTGCTTGCCATATGTACAAATACTAGAGACAAAGCGACGCTTTGTACATAGTGCACATCATGGTGTTTTTCAATGACTACAACACTTACCGATAGAGCGCTTGAATTGATAGGCCGAGATAGCCTCGTTGAGCTATCGAAGGCCGGCTCTACCGATTACCCACGCTGGGTAAACATAAAGAGAGGGCGGGCACGCGTTGGCGCCGAGGAAATCGAGATCCTCAGCAACGCGCACCCAAACTGGCGCTGGTGGTTACTAACCGGCGAAGTTAAACCCGAGATAGGTCAGACAAGTCCTGCCTACGATGAAGCCAACAGAAGCTTGGCAGCACCCAGCGCGGGCTAGAAATCACTAAAAAAGTGGCCCTGCACTGGTACGCCCGAAGGAACGGAGAGGAATCATGAAAAAGATTTTCATTTCACTGCTGCTAACAGTGACGGCAGCAAATGCCGAAGAACAAAAGCCAATCGCAACTCAAGCAGGGGAAGCGATAACACCCTACGCAGAAGCCTTCGGGGAAACCGTAAGCAACACCATGATGGAGTTCATGGCCGGAGGGAAAGGCCCTCTTGCTGAAGGCGCCCGCACCAATCTGCAAATGCAGGATCAGCGCGAACGCGTAGCCAATAGAGGCACGCGCAAGAGCATGAAAGAGTGCATCAAGCCGGAGAACGTCATCGACGATGACGTGAAGGAATGTACCGAAGGGCTGCGCGAGAAAACTTGGTAGCTGCTGCGCGCTACCAAGTAGCAACGGGGAAAAATAAACCTGTCCCCTTTTTCGCGCGATACCTGAGCGACTTGTTATGCATTTAAAAACTCTACTAGCTCGTCAAATATTAAATTTGCCACTGCTTCATTGCTCTTAAATCTAAAACCTTTTTCACTGACAGAAGACTGACCTCTCCATGAAATATGGTACACGGGTTTTAGTGCATCAACCAAATCAACTGTACTACCTCGACTGCGGCAAGCACATATAATGTAATTACACTCGTACTTCTTGAATAGCTCTAAAGATTCTTTTAAACGACTATTTGGGTCTCCCTGCGTTTCAATACCAACTCTTTTTCCGCTGATAGTAAAAATATCCCGAATATCTGAATCAGTATTTGAAATACTAATTTCAGCAATATTCCCACTTGAAATAACCTGAAGCTTTTCATGCACTAGTTTTAATGTACTGGTTTTCCCGCTGTTTGCAGCCCCCCAGAGTGCGCTAATTTTATTCATTCATCATTCCTGATTGCATAACGTTTGGTTAAGGGGCGGGCTTTAGTCCGCCCCAGCGAGCACAGCGAGCGATTTGAACCACTAGTTAGATCGGCAAAAAAGGGGGGAAATGTATTTATTGCCTAATACGACTGACCTAAAATAAATCCGCCCCCTTTTCAACACAAACGACCTAGCAGCTAGATAGAAACTAAACCGCCCTTAAACTTCCTAGGGGTAAATGACGTCCCAAGCAATGCATCAGAATAATTAGCAAGCCAAATCCCTTTCTCTCTCACAGAGGAACTATCTCCAACCAATAACGATTCAATAATATCCTCGACTGCGCGAGCCAAAATAATGGGTCGTTCATTTTTCGTGATTCCGATATAATCGATGAAAAACACTCCATCATCCTCTTCAATCAACTCGACGGGTAATTTTTCCCCTGAAAAAATCAGATCAATTACGTCAGGCGATATCACCACCCTTGGAAAACGAGCGGTTGTACTTTCCAAGTTATAAGCATCAATAAGACCCGAACTAAACGTAAAGGTGCCACTTGTGAAATGCTTATTTACAGCAACCCCCCCGCGACAAAGTAAATTTTCGTCAAGCAAATATCTTTGATACGTAGCAATGCTTGTTACAAACCGCCGAAACTCAGACGCCTCATACGGCCGAGATATCACTATAGAATCAGAAAACTGAATTATAGTCAGCTGCGGGTCTGATTTAAATATTTCCGTGCATTTTTGATGACACTTAAATAGCTTGCCAAGGTATTCACCAGTACCATGCTTAGCCTCGTTTTCAACAATAGACTTAAAGCCTAGAATATCCAGAAACGCAACATAGTGAATCTTCATTTCCTGACCGCTCATATTTTAGGCGCATCAAACTTATTTATAATCTCAGAAATTTTTAGGAACAACCCTTTATATGTCGTCATTCGCTTTTGCGCGCCACTCCAATTATTACCCATCCACTGCTTTTTAGTTTTAGTTATAAGCGCAGTATCAACCTGAGATATATTAAATACGGCCTTCCCTACCTCCTGCATTAAAGGCGCCAACTGATTAAAATCAGGAATTTCGACTGCAATAGAATCTTTAGCGTTCTTAGTTACCTTCGTTGGCAAATACAATTTTTCTTTGCTCGCAACATTTGCAAAGACAGGCTTTAGCTTCTCATCAATCTCAAGCGGTAAACGTTCCATCCAGAGCTTAAAGCCTGGCTTTGCCTCTCCGGCGTACTTCTTGAAAGCTTGCACTACCGCACCAAGAAAAGCAGGCTTTCCTGGACGAATCGGCAATCCAAGATCCTTATACTGAGAGATAACCAGATCATGCTCTTTTATCCATCGCTGAAGAATATGCGAAAGAGTTCCAATAGCCTGAACATTGAACCTATCTGGGGCCACAGGGATGAAAAAAGCATCGCAGGCTAAAAAAAATGCACGAGTAAGAGCGCCCGAACTTGGGCCGACATCGATAAATATATAGTCGTAATCATCCTTCTTCGCCAGCCTTACTAAAAAATCACCAATCGCAACATATGTACGCATCAAACTTGTACGCATGCTAGCTCGCTGCACATGAGCCTCGGCCAAATCATCTTCAATAGAGCTTAAATCTACATCGCCGCGAATAAGAAACAGATTATCACTAACTTTATGAGCGACGATTTTATCAATATCAATAAATGCAACATCACCCTTTATCCTCTGATTAAGAATTTCAAGTATACTGCTACCCGGAAGCTTATTGATCTTGTGTGCCGGAGACAACACTATCTTTCGATCTAAAATATCTATATCACGAGCCAAACTTATCTCTGTGAGGTTGCACTGAGGATCCGCATCAACCATTAAAACCTTCTTGCCAGAATCCGCAAGAAAAGTTGCTATATTAAATGTAGTGGTGGTTTTGGATACGCCACCCTTATGATTATACAATGTGATTATTTTCATTTTTACATCCCAAGCAAATATGGAGGATTTATTTTTCATCTACAGAAAAACATTTATACCTAAATTACCCCTAAGCATTTTGGGTATTGTGAACACCCCCAAAACTCGCGCCCGATACTTGCGCCGCGTTTTGCTGTGCGCTTTTTCATTGCCGAACGACACACTGAGCAGCTAGGCACAGACACCTGCTGTACAGGCACTGGATTTATTTGAGTATGAGTTCTAACTGATGGAGTGCTTTGCGTGCTGCGTGATGCAGCTATCCAACGATTTAGCTCAGCCCCCTCGACAAGTTGAATATTGCGACCGCGGGCAAAGGCTTTGGCCTCAGCAGTAAAAGCCCCCGAGGTAACGACAAAGCCACCGACAGCGCCTTCCGCTGCAATCACCCCAAAGAACTCACGAATGACCGTGACACCAACTTTAAGTGAGCGCCACTGCTTGCATTGCACGAGGTATTTTTCACGATCTTTGTGCAAGATCAGGTCAATGCCGCCATCCGGGCCGTTGCCGCCTGTTTCGGTAACGGTAAAGCCCTGACGCCGAAATGCTTCGCCCGTTAGCTGCTCAAATTGCTGCCAGCTAATGCCCTCAATGGTTTTACCGGGCTTAGTTGCGCTGGCGACATCGACGATTAATTTGCGCCGCTTTGCACGGGCAAAAACAGAACCAATAGCTCCGAAGCAAAAGGCTACTGGCAAAATATATTGAAGGAACATCGCGCCAGTACGAAACAACTGACTGGTCAGCATTTGGCCGAATTGCTTAGGGTCTGTAAGGGTAGGTATCGGGCTGATTGCAAGAGAGTGCAAAAAATACCAAGCAACGAAAGCGATCAGCAGGCTCAACCACCAAGGCAGAAGGCTTGCGATATGAATCAAATCTTCAAAAGGTGATGTTTTCCGACGCCTAGCCATCCTTGCTATTTCCCTGTGCCGTTCGTCGGCAAGAAATAGCCGACAGCGCAAGTTACAGTGAGCACTAAGTCACGTAAAGACCATAGTGACTACATGGACAGCTTTTTCAGGAAAGGAGTGGATTAACGAGGATTATTCATACCTGAAAGCCCCATTCTAGAGCTTTAACTGGTGCAGTGAGGGGCCACTAGGGCGATTCATAATGCTGGGGTCGGTGGTTCAAGTCCACTCGTTGCTACCATACAAAACAAAGGCTTACCTTCGGGTAGGCCTTTGTCGTTTCTGGGCATCGAGAAAATGCAGCGTTTGAGGCGCAACGTAAATGTTTCCCGACTACCGAGACGGCCACAAAGCTGCGAACAAGTCCGCGCCGCCAGCTGAATCGATTCGGAGCGGATGCACAGATGGGCTAGCGAAAATAGCCCGTGATGATCGCTTCAAGTTCCCCGCTGCTCTTCATCTCAGTCAAGACAGCGTCCATTTTGTTGATGAAATCAAGCTTGTACGGCGGGTTGGCCTTGGCGCTGTAGCCGATAAAGGTATCTTCATTGGACAACACCGCCGCCTCGTGCAACTCCAAGTTGAAGCCGCTCTCGGTACTGCGCAGTAGTTTTGCCGAGTAAAGCGCGGCGCCGCGATCGCTGACGTAACAGTCGATCCGGCCCAGGGCGAGTTTCTTTAGGTTTGAGTCGTTGTCCTTGGCTTCTTCGAGTTTGACGATACCGCTTTGAGCGGCCTGCATCAGGCGCTCCGACAGCAGAAAGCCATTGTTGATGCCCATCACCAGCCCGGCAAAGTCTGCAGGGAACTGTTGAGGATTGGAGCGCATCACCTTGTCGGTGCAAAACACCACCACCGTCTCGCTATACAGCGGCACCGAGTACTGCTGAATATAGCCCCGCTCCTTCTTGAGGCCCGGCGGAAACAGGCCAAAGCCCGAGCCCCGCTCGAGATATAGCAAGCCGCGCTTCCAGGGGACTGGCAGTAAATCGATCACGTACTCGGGCTTCAAGCGTTCGGCCGCTTTGGTCAGAACATCCACGTAGATGCCTTTGAACTCGCCGTTCTCGACAAAGCTGTAAGGTCGATAGCTTTCATCACCGTATAAAACCACGCGCTCTGCCGCTTGCGCAGTGAGCGTGGCGCAACTAGCGAGGCAAAACCAAGCAGTCCAGAGCCGATGAGGAATCGAGTTCATTGCTCTTCTCAGCAAGAGCAAGGCTCTCGCGCTGGGTAAATAGTTCAAACATCTCTCGGGGAGGGGCGGCGCGACACAGCAAAGCCATGGCTCATGCCCCTTGGCGCAGGCGAAGTTAAGCCTGTCTGCACGGATTGCTACGGGTGATAATACCCCGCACGCTTGTTACCTACTTTAACCAAGGAGTCCTGCAGCAGTGATGTTCGAGATCAAGCAGTTGAATCCAGAGACCTACCGCCAGCAAACCCGCCGCAGCACGCTGATCATTGCTCTGAGTTTCGCACTGTTGGCCGTGCTGCTGTCAACCCTGGCGGTAATGCTGTTCGGCGAACCGGGCGGCGATAATTTTCGCTTGAATCTGGCCGGAGTCATTGTCGCGCTGCTGCTGAGCGTGGCGCTGGTGCGCTTCAAATTTTGGTCGCAGCCCTGGATGGCCAGCGCCGTCTACGGCTGGCAACTCAAGCGCAGCCTGATGAGCATTACCAACGTGATGCACCACGTCAGCGCCGGCGTGCTGGCCCGCGACCCGGCGGCCATGCAACTGCTGCGTTTTTATCATCTGGGGCTGACGCAGATGCACCAGCTGGACGGCAACTCCAGCGCGCTTAACCAGGTCGTGCGTGAAAGCGAGCAACACAAGGAATGCATGACGGCGTTGGCAATAGATACCGAACAGTATCGGTTGAACCCTGACTGGCTGGCGGCGGTGAAGAAGGCCGGGGCGGCGCAGTAAAGCGTTAGCGAGCGCCGCTACCCGTGGCACCAAGGCTTAAAAGCCATGCCCTGCGGGTTGCAAAGCGCAAGCCCTGCAGTTTCTGGTTTGTGACCCGGATAAATAACGGTTGTGCCCCTGCTGGATTGTCAGCGTACTTGCTTTTTTCGCGGATAAATCCGCTCCTACACAAGCCCGGCACCTGCAAGAACTTCATCGCCTGCCCACTGTAGGAGCGGATTTATCCGCGATTGGTCGGCGCAGGCAGCACAAGTATCAAGGTTAATTCCCTCTCGCGAAAGATTAGGGGCCTTACAACACATAACTGCTGCAGGGCCTTAGCTAAAGGCTTACTGACTCAAACGCTCCAGCTCGCGCCTGACCATTTGCGCAAAGGGCGCAGGGCTCAGCGCGTAAAGTTCGCTGGCAACCCAGGCCAGCCAGCGGCCACCCAATTGCGGCTTGGCGGCCAGCAAACGTAGCGCTTCGGCCTCGGCGCGCGGCTGGTTTTGCTGATGGAATGCTGCCCGGGATTGTTTGGCGGGCGGGCCTGTGAGGTCGTTCATCTGGGCTCTCGCTGTAGCGTTATAAGGGATGCTACCTACGAACTGACAACGCCTAACTCGCGCATACCGTGTTGGCAGGGATTAAAGCCGGGCCAGTATGCCCTGGCCGATTACGCGAGTGGTCTCGCAGCCAAAATCTATCCGCCCTTCTTGCTCGAGAAAATCGTGCACGCTTTGTTCAAGGCGCTCGGCCAACAGCGGTTGCTGCCAGTGGTAGCGCAGCAGCAAGGCCACGCTGAGGATGGCGGCCAATGGGTTGGCGCGTCCGCTGCCGGCGATGTCTGGGGCGCTGCCATGCACCGGTTCGGCCAGGGCTAGACCTGACCCCCAATTCAGCGACGGCGCCAAGCCGAGGCCGCCGCTCCAGTGGCAGGCCAAGTCGGAAAGGATGTCGCCGAACAGGTTGCTGGTGACTATCAGGTCGAACGTCTGCGGGCTTTGCACCAGCTGCAAGGCGGCCACGTCGACCAGGCGCTCATCGAGTACCGCGCCGAAACCTGCGGCCTCAAGCACCGCGCGGCAACTGTCGCGAAACAACCCACAGGTGAGGGGCAACACATTGGCTTTGTGGACCAGGGTGATCCGCCGGCTGTTACGCGCGGCGGCGATCTGTACGGCGCAATTGGCCAGGCGTTCACAGGCTTGGCGACTGATGACCCGCTCGGCAATGGCCACACCGTCGCCTTCCCAGTGCTCACGGCCGCTGTAGAGGCCTTCGCTGTTCTCGCGTAGGATCATCAAATCGACCCCAGCCTGCGGCGATACATGCGGCCAGCTACGCACCGGGCGCAGATTGACGTTAAGCCCCAGGCTCTGCCGCAAAGTCAAGATGGCGCTGCGATAACCCGCCACCGAACGGCTGGGCGAGGACACGGCCCCGAACAGGCCGGCACCGCAGGCACGCATGCTCGCCAGAGTGGCTGCCGGCACCGCGCAGCCGTGGCGCTGAAAGCAATCCCATCCGGCTTCGGCTTCGGTCACTTGCAGCGCTGGCAGTAATTTGGCCAGCACCTCGACGGCGACCGGCACCACTTCAGGGCCAATGCCATCGCCGGCGATTACGCAGAGTGTCGGCGGCGCGGCGGACGGCTCAGCCAGTGCAGCGGCCGCAACAGCGGACGGCATCAGCTCAAACCGAGCGGACGCAAGCGGTAGTGCGGTGGTAGTTGCTCAAGCCCGCTGACGGTGACGTTGAGGTTTTTCCAGCGACCATCTTTGATGCCGTAGATGCAGCCATGCACCGACAGTGGCTGACCACGATGCCAGGCGTTCTGCACGATGGTGGTGTGGCTGACGTTGGCGACCTGATGAATCACGTTCAACTCGCAGAGGCGGTCGACCCGCTCCTCTTCGTTGGTGAATTGCGCTAAGTGCTCGCGCTGCTCGTAATAGAGGTCGCGAATGGTCCGCAGCCAGCCGTCGATCAGGCCGAACTGGGTGTCTTGCATGGCCGCCCGAACACCACCGCAACCGTAGTGGCCGGT
This sequence comes from Pseudomonadaceae bacterium, assembly GCA_019747155.1. Classification (GTDB taxonomy): domain Bacteria; phylum Pseudomonadota; class Gammaproteobacteria; order Pseudomonadales; family Pseudomonadaceae; genus Aquipseudomonas. The sequence continues at coordinate 3,269 of JAIERD010000060.1, read as the reverse complement.
GACCAGAATGTGCTTAACCTTGAGCACGTCGACCGCGTACTGGATCACCGACAAACAGTTGAGGTCGGTGTGCAGCACCACGTTGGCGACGTTGCGATGGACGAACAGATCGCCCGGCAACAAGCCGACAATTTCGTTAGCCGGTACCCGCGCATCGGAGCAACCGATCCACAGATATTCAGGCGTCTGCTGCTGTGAGAGCTTTTCAAAAAAGGACGGATCTTCCTCTTTAATGGCCTCGGCCCAGCGCTCGTTATTCTCGAACAGGTGTTGTAAATCGTTCATCGCACATGCTCCCTAGAACTCGCTGCGCACCATACGGACAGTGCAAGGGCTTTGACAAGGTCGACTTGGCCGAGGTCACAGCCAGGTCTAGGCAATGGCCACCGCGCGACCTTTGCAGGCAGTGTCGTTAATGCTGAGCGTTAATCGCAATAATGGGCCGCCAGCTGCTCGCACAGCGGCTGCGCGGCATCCAGTAGACAACTGTAGTGCGAGTGTCCGGCCAACCAATGCAATTGGGCGTGCGGGCCAAACTGGGCGAGCAGCGCTTGGGCCATGCTGACCGGTGCCCAGTTGTCCTGATCGCCATGCCATAACTGCACGGGTCCCTGCACCTGCGCCAAGCATGCGGCCCAAGGCGCGACATAACACTGCACGTCGCGCACATAGGTGCGGGCACCGCGAGCGAAGCACTGATGCTGCACGGCCATTAGTTGCTCACGCAGTGGCGCCTGCGCCAAGAGTTGGGCATCCGCTCCGCGTGCGCCCTGAAACAAGCTGCGCAACAGCAGACCGGTAAAATGCCGGGCCAGCCAGCCTTGATAAATCGACAGCAGCTTAAACAGCCGTGGGTAGTTTTGCGCCAAGGCGAAGGTGTAGCGCCCCGCGCCCATGCCTTGCCAGGAATCCGGCCACTCCAAAGGCGCGGCGGCCGACACCAGCCAAATACCGGCGGCCGGCTTTGGCAGCCGCGCGGCCACACGCAAGGCCAGACTGGCGCCAATCGAAAAACCCAGCAGGTGTACGGGATGCTCGCCGGCCAGACGCACCACAGCGGCCGCTAGCTCGGCCAGATAGGCTTCGCCCTGCAAGTGCGGGGCGAGGCTGTCGCGCTCAAGCGCCACGATGCGCAAACCATTGGCCTGCGCCGCAGTCGCCAGCCAAGCGGCCTCGGCGGGAGCGCCTGGGGTGCCGTGAAAATAAAACACCGGGCGCCCATCGGCGTCGCCATAGGTTTGGTAGTTCATCCGTGACACTCCGGATTAAGTAAGGCGCGGTACTCGTTAAGTGTTGATCGCAAACCGTAGGGTGGGCTTCAGCCCACCAAGCCCTTTACCGAGCAACGGTGGGCTAAAGCCCACCCTACAAAATCAATCTTAAGTAAGTCTAATAAGCCGGTTAAAGTCCCACTCAATCAAACAAAGTGCAGGCCATCACCAGCGCGTCTTCATTGCCACCGACGGCCGGGTAGTAATCGCGGCGGCGACCGATTTCGTTGAAGCCGTAGCGCTCGTACAGGCGGTAAGCAGTTTGATTGCTGGCGCGCACTTCCAGGAAACACTCGCCAGCCTTGAGCTCCAGCGAGCGCTGCATCAAACGCTCCAGCAGCAAATAGCCAAAGCCCTGGCCCTGGCTTTGCGGTTTGATGGTGAGGTTGAGCAAATGGGCTTCATCGATGATCAGGTTGATCACCCCGTGGCCAACCTGCTGGGTGCCGTCAAACATCAGCCAGCATTCGTAGGAGTTGAGGCTGTCGACAAAAATGCCGCGGGTCCAGGGGTGGCTGTAGGCGGCGAACTCGATTTCCAGCACTGCATCCAGATCATTCAAGGTCATGCGGCGAAAACTAATAGCGTCGGTCATTCAATGGTTTTCCACGGCAGCAGTCTGCCAGCGCGGCATTAGCCGGCGCATGCTCTGCCAGAGTTCGGCTTTACGTTGGGGTTCATCCATCAGCAGTTCCAGCCCAGGCAAGGCCCACGCTGCGCCCAGCCCGTCAATTTGCAGTTCGCGGTTATAGGCCGCCTCATCCGCCTCGCCGGCATAGCGTACGGCGGGCAAACCCAGCAGCCATAAACAGGCGCAACGTTCTTGTTGCTCAAGCTGCGCGGCGACAAAACTTTGCACATACTCCAGCGCCGCGTGCGGGCCTTGATCGAGGCTGCCGCGCGCCAGCAGCGGCCAGCGCACCGGCTCGCCGATCACTTGCGGGGCGTCCGGCAGGCCGGCGGCGCGCAGCAGATCCTTCAACAGCAAATACGCCGGATCGCGCCGGGTAAAGGCCTCGCCAGTGGGTAACTCGACCAGCAGCGCGCAGCTGCCGGCGCGCAGTAATTGCAAGGTAAAACGCGGTGGCGGCAGGGCTTTTGCCACAGGTTCTGCCGCTTCAGTCGGCGCCGCCTCGGCCACACTGGCGGCCCTTGGCGTGGCTTGCGGTCGTGGCACTTCGACCCGTGGCCGTGGCGCTTCAACCGGCGCCGCCGGTGCGGCGATTGGCTGTGCTGCGGCCGGGCGCACTTGCGGCTCGGGCTCCTGCTCGGCTGGCGCCGGCGGCAACCACTCAGGCCGGGCCGGCGCGGCAAAGGGCAAGACCTGTCGCGGCAGCCAGCTGACCACTTGCATGGCGCTGAGGTAGGCGCGCCTACGCAGTTCGTCGATCAAACGTCAGCTACCTGCGGATGCGCCTTGGGCAGGCCGGCCTGCAACAGATTCAAGGCATTGATATAGGCCTTGGCCGAGGCGACCAGAATATCGGTGTCGGCGCCATTACCATTGACGATGCGCCCGCCCTTCTCCAACCGCACCGTCACCTCGCCTTGCGAGTCGGTGCCCTGGGTGATGGCATTCACCGAGTAGAGCTGCAGGATGACGCTTGACTGGGCGATGGACTCGATGGCCTTGAAGGTCGCATCCACCGGGCCTGAGCCGCTCGCTTCGGCGTTTTGCTCGCCACCGGCGACACTGAGCACCACCTTGGCTTGCGGCACTTCGCCGGTTTTCGAGGCCACTTCCAGGCACACCAACTTGAAGTGCTCCGGTGCCTCTTCGGCGAGGGTGTCAGACACCAGTGCCTGTAGGTCCTCATCGAAAATTTCGTGCTTCTTGTCGGCCAGGTCTTTGAAGCGCGCGAAGGCGGCGTTCAACTCGCTCTCGCCGGCCAGCACTATGCCCAACTCATCCAGCTTGGAGCGGAAGGCGGCGCGCCCGGAGTGCTTGCCCATGACCATCTTGTTGGCATTCCAGCCCACCGATTCGGCGGACATGAT
>JAIERD010000078.1 GCA_019747155.1 Pseudomonadaceae bacterium | reverse complement strand
GTTCCCGCAGGTGGAAGTGCGTTGTGGCGAGCTGGATGTGGAGTTTCTCTGCCGCGCCTCTGAACTGCTGGTCAGCCCAGGCATGGCACTGGCCACGCCGGCGCTGCAGCAGGCGGCGGCGCGCGGGGTGAAGATGTCCGGCGATATCGAGTTGTTCGCCCGCTATGCCAAGGCACCGATCATTGCCATCACCGGCTCCAACGCCAAAAGCACCGTCACCACTTTGGTCGGCGACATGGCGTTGGCGGCCGGCAAGCGCGTGGCGGTCGGCGGCAATCTGGGCACTCCGGCGCTGGAATTGTTGGCCGATGAGGTTGAGCTGTACGTGCTGGAATTGTCGAGCTTTCAGCTGGAAACCACCGCCCAGTTGAACGCCGCCGTGGCCACTGTGCTGAACGTCAGCGAAGACCATATGGATCGCTACAGCGGCTTGCCGGCTTATCACCAGGCCAAGCACCGGATCTTTCGCGGCGCCAAGCATGTGGTGATCAATCGCCAGGATGCGCTGTCGCGGCCTCTCTTGAATGAAGGCGTGACTTGCTCGACTTTCGGTTTGAACAAGCCGGACTTCAAGACCTTTGGCCTGATTGCCGAAGATGGCGAGAAGTACCTGGCCTATCAATTCGACAAGCTGATGAATGTGCGTGAGCTGAAAATGCGTGGCGCCCATAACCAGGCTAACGCCTTGGCGGCCCTGGCTTTGGGCCATGCCGCCGGCCTGCCGTTCGAGCCGATGCTGGCGGCCCTGCGTGAATTTACCGGCCTTGAGCATCGCTGCCAGTGGCTGCGCGAACTGCGTGGGGTGAATTATTACGACGACTCGAAAGCCACCAACGTCGGCGCGGCACTGGCGGCCATCGAAGGTTTAGGCGCCGACATCGACGGCAAGTTGCTGTTGGTCGCCGGTGGCGATGGCAAGGGCGCGGATTTCTCGGCCTTGCGCGGCCCGGTGGCGGCGCATTGTCGCGCGGTGCTGTTGCTGGGTCGCGATGCTGAATTGCTGGCCAGCGCCCTTGGCGACAGCGTGCCTTTGCTGCGGGTCAAGACCCTTGAAGAAGCGGTACTGCGCGCTGCGGAATTGGCGCAAGTCGGCGATGCCGTGTTGCTGTCGCCGGCCTGCGCGAGCCTGGATATGTTTAAAAATTACGAGCAGCGCGGGCAGTTGTTTGCCGCTGCCGTACAGGGGCTGAACTGATGTTGGCCAAGTTGCTCAGCCAGCCCTCGCCGTTGCACGGCGGGCGCGGTATCGACGTCGATTTTCCGATGCTGGCGGGCTGCTTGGGCTTGCTCGGCTTGGGCCTGGTGATGATTACCTCGGCGTCGTCGGAAGTGGCTGCGGCGTTGTCGGGCAATACCCTCTATCACATGATTCGCCACCTGTTTTATCTCGCCATCGGCCTGAGCGCCGGCTTGCTGACCATGTTGGTGCCGATGAGCACCTGGCAGCGTAACGGCGCCCGCCTGTTGGTTGCAGCATTTGTACTGCTGGTGCTGGTGTTGATCCCAGGCATTGGCCGTGAAGTGAATGGTGCCTCGCGCTGGATTGGTTTTGGCATTTTCAACGTCCAGCCATCGGAGCTGGCCAAGTTGTTTACGGTGATTTTTCTGGCCGGCTTCTTGGTGCGCCGTCAGCACGAAGTGCGTGAAACCCTCATGGGCTTTATCAAACTGATGATGGTGATCGGGCCGATGGCCGCTTTGCTGCTGGCCGAGCCGGACTTCGGCGCCACTGTGGTATTGGTCGGCGCTTCAATCGCCATGCTGTTTCTCGCTGGGGTGAACTTGCTGCGCTTTATTCCGCTGGTTGTCGGGGTATTGGCCGCCGGTGTGGCAGTGATGACCAGCCAGTCTTACCGGATGCAGCGGTTGACCAACTTTATCGACCCTTGGGCGGATCAATACGGCGCCGGTTATCAGCTGAGCCAGGCGTTAATCGCCTTCGGCCGTGGCGAATGGTTAGGCGTTGGTTTGGGCAACAGCATTCAGAAGCAGTTTTACCTGCCCGAAGCGCATACCGATTTCGTGTTCAGCGTGCTGGCCGAAGAGCTGGGTCTGGTGGGTTCTTTGTTGACCGTGGCGCTCTTTGTGTTTGTCAGCGTGCGGGCCATGTACATCGGCTTGTGGGCCGAGAAGGCCAAACAGTTTTTCGCCGCCTACGTGGCATACGGCTTGGCGATCATGTGGATTGGTCAGATTCTGATCAATATCGGCGTGAACGCCGGCATTTTGCCGACCAAGGGCCTGACCTTGCCGTTTCTCAGTTACGGCGGCAGTTCCCTGGTGATCTGTTGTGTGATGCTCGGCTTGCTGCTGCGCATCGAATGGGAAAGTCGCACTCAATTGGACAGCGCTGAAGTTGAGTTTCAAGAGTCGGACTTTGCCGATGAGGAGCTTAACCATGGCCGCTAATGTACTGATTATGGCCGGCGGTACCGGCGGCCATGTGTTCCCGGCACTGGCCTGTGCCCGTGAGTTTCAGGCGCGCGGTTATAGCGTGCACTGGCTGGGCACGCCGCGCGGGATCGAGAACGAACTGGTGCCGGCGGCCGGTTTGCCGCTGCACCTGATCAATGTCGCCGGGCTGCGCGGCAAGGGTGTGTTGTCCCTGCTCAAGGCACCGTTCGGGCTGCTCAAGGCCTTGCTGCAAGCGCGCAAATTAATTCGTGAATTGCAGCCGGTGTGCGTGCTCGGCATGGGTGGCTATGTCACCGGCCCCGGCGGATTGGCCGCCAGGTTGTCCGGTGTGCCGCTGATTATTCATGAGCAAAATGCCGTGGCCGGCACTGCCAATCGCAGCCTGGCACCTTTTGCCCAGCGTATCTGTGAAGCTTTCCCGAATACCTTCGCCAGCACGGCCAAGTTGCGCACCACCGGCAACCCGGTGCGCGAAGAGCTGTTTCTGGAAACTCCGCGCAAGCCGCTGAAAAATCGCCAGGCCCATCTGCTGGTGCTGGGCGGCAGCTTGGGCGCCGAGCCGTTGAACAAATTATTGCCGGCCGCCTTGGCGCTGGTGGATGCGCAAGTGCGGCCGCAGGTGTTTCACCAGTGCGGCAAGCAACACGAGCAAGTCACCGCCGAGCGTTACAAGACCGCCGCAGTGGATGCCGAAGTGGCGCCCTTTATCAGCAATATGGCCCAGGCCTATGGCTGGGCCGACTTGGTGGTGTGCCGCGCCGGCGCCTTGACCATTAGCGAGTTGGCCGCCGCTGGTTTGCCGGCGCTGCTGCTGCCGCTGCCGCACGCCATTGATGATCACCAAACACGTAACGCCGGCTATTTGGCCAGCCAGGGCGCGGCCCTGCTGATGGCGCAAGCAACCACCAGCGCCGCCGACTTGGCCGCGAGCTTGACCGAGGTTTTGATGCACAGCGATCGACTGAACAACATGGCGAGCACTGCGCGTCGCCTCGCCAAGCCCGATGCGACCCGCACCGTGGTGAATATTTGCCTGGAGGTGGCCCGTGGTTGAGAGTCAAAGAGCTTTCCCGCAGCCGGAAATGCGCCGGATTCGTCGGATTCACTTCGTCGGCATCGGCGGTGTGGGTATGTGCGGCATAGCCGAGGTGCTGCTCAACCTCGGCTATGAAGTGTCGGGTTCCGACCTCAAGGCTTCGTCTGTGACTGAGCGTCTGGAGTCCTTCGGCGCGCAAGTGTTTATCGGTCACCGCGCCGAGAACGCCGCCACGGCAGACGTGATAGTGGTCTCCAGCGCCGTGAACACCTCCAACCCAGAAGTGGCGACTGCTATCGCTCGGCGTATTCCGGTGGTGCCACGCGCCGAGATGCTGGCCGAACTGATGCGTTATCGGCATGGCATTGCCGTGGCCGGTACTCACGGCAAGACCACCACCACCAGTTTGATTGCCTCGGTATTTGCCGCCGGCGGCCTGGACCCGACCTTTGTTATCGGCGGCCGTTTAAACGCCGCCGGCACCAATGCGCAGCTGGGCGCCAGCCGTTATCTGGTGGCCGAAGCCGACGAAAGCGATGCGAGCTTCTTGCACCTGCAGCCGATGGTCGCGGTCGTCACCAATATCGACGCCGACCATATGAGTACCTATGGCGGCGACTTCAACAAGCTGAAGAAAACCTTCGTTGAGTTTCTGCACAACTTGCCGTTTTATGGCTTGGCGGTGGTCTGCATTGATGACCCCCATGTGCGGGAAATTCTGCCGCAGATTGCCCGTCCGACCATTACCTATGGCCTGAGTGAAGATGCCGACGTGCGGGCGATCAATATTCGCCAAGCCGGCATGCAGACCCACTTTACCGTGCTGCGTCCGGGCCGCGAGCCGCTGGCGGTGTCGGTAAATATGCCGGGCAATCACAACGTCTTGAACTCCCTGGCAACCATCGCCATTGCTACCGACGAGGGCGTCGATGACACCGCCATCGCCCAAGGTTTGTGTGGCTTCCAGGGCGTGGGGCGGCGTTTTCAGGTGTATGGCGAGCTGCCGGTTGACGGTGGCAGCGTGATGCTGGTCGACGATTACGGTCACCACCCACGGGAAGTGGCGGCGGTGATCAAGGCCGTGCGCGGCGGCTGGCCAGAGCGCCGGTTGGTGATGGTTTATCAGCCGCACCGTTATAGCCGCACCAGTGATTTGTATGAAGACTTTGTCCAGGTACTGGGCGAGGCCAATGTGTTGCTGTTGATGGAAGTTTATCCGGCTGGCGAAGCGCCAATTCCCGGTGCCGACAGCCGTCATCTGTGCCGCAGCATTCGTCAGCGCGGCCAGCTCGATCCTATCTATATCGAACGCGGTATCGACCTGGCGCCGCTGGTTAAACCGCTGCTGCGTGCCGGCGACATCCTGTTGTGTCAGGGCGCTGGTGATATTGGCGGGCTGGCCCCGCAACTGATAAAGCACCCGCTGTTTGCCGTGGGCGCTGAGACAAAACCTGAGGAATCGAAATGACTGTTGCGACGCCATCTACTGCCCAAGCCAGCACTCTTGACCCAAAAGTTTTTGGTCGGGTTGCCGTGCTGTTTGGCGGCAAAAGTGCGGAGCGTGAAGTTTCGCTGAAATCCGGTGCGGCAGTGCTTGAGGCACTGCTGGCTGGTGGTGTGGATGCTTTCGGGATCGACGTTGGGGCAGACTTTTTACAGCGCCTGGTCAGCGAGAAAATTGATCGGGCCTTTATCGTGTTGCACGGTCGCGGCGGTGAAGACGGCAGCATGCAAGGGCTGCTGGAGTGTCTGGAAATCCCCTACACCGGCAGCGGCGTATTGGCCTCGGCGTTGGCGATGGACAAGCTGCGCACCAAGCAGGTTTGGCAAAGCCTGGGCTTGTCGACGCCCCTGCATGCGACGTTGAACAGCACGGCCGACTGTGAAACAGCGGCTGCTGAGCTGGGTTTCCCGCTGATTGTAAAGCCGGCCCACGAAGGCTCCAGCATCGGCATGGCCAAAGTCGGCAACTTGGCTGAGTTGATCGCCGCCTGGCGCGATGCCAGCCAGTACGACTCGCAAGTCTTGGTTGAGCAGTGGATCAGCGGCCCGGAATTCACCATCGCCATGTTGCGCGGCCAAGTGCTGCCACCGATTGCCTTGGGTACCAGCCACAGTTTTTACGATTACGACGCCAAGTACCTGGCCAATGACACCCAGTACCGGGTGCCGTGCGGGCTGGCGGCAGACAAAGAAGCCGAGCTGAAAACCCTGACTGCCCAGGCCTGTGAGGCGGTGGGTACCCAGGGTTGGGCGCGCGCCGATGTGATGCAAGACGCCAGCGGCAAGTTTTGGCTGCTGGAGGTTAATACCGTGCCGGGCATGACTGACCACAGCCTGGTGCCGATGGCGGCCCGCGCCGCTGGTCTGGATTTTCAGCAGTTGGTATTGGCGATTTTGGCCGACAGTCTAGAGCGTCGAGGTTAAGCATATGCACAGCGCCACGCTGCGTTACTCGCAACCACAACTCGATCGTGCCCCGGTGCGCAAGCCGGCAGCGCGGGGTGCCAGCCGTCTGGTAGCGGAGCAGCCATTGGCTGCGCGGCGACCCAAGGCGGATTTTAGCGGGCTTAAGCGCTTGTTTTGGCCGCTGCTGTTGCTGGCCCTGGGACTTGGCACCTATACCTTGGCGCAGCGCGTATTGCCCTATGCCGATCGGCCGATTAGCCAGGTAAGCGTGCAAGGCGAGTTGAGCTATATCAGCCAACAAGCGGTGCAGCAGCGGATTGCTCCCTATGTGTCCGCGAGCTTTTTTACTGTCGATCTGGCTGCGATGCGCAGCGAGCTTGAGCAAATGCCTTGGATCGCCCATGCCGAAGTTCGGCGGATTTGGCCAGATCAGTTGTCTATTCAATTGGAAGAACAATTGCCGGTGGCCCGCTGGGGCAATGAGGCGCTGCTGAATAACCAGGGGCAGGCATTTACCCCGCGTGAATTGGCCAATTATGAGAACTTGCCACAGTTGTTTGGGCCGCAACGGGCCCAGCAAACGGTAATGCAGCAATACCAATTGTTCAGTCAAATGCTGCGGCCGCTGGGTTTCTCGGTAGCGCAACTGGAATTGCGCGAGCGCGGCAGCTGGTTTCTGACCACCGGTGTGAACAGCAGCGGGCAAAGTATCGAGCTGTTGCTGGGGCGTGATCACCTGCTGGAAAAAATGCGTCGGTTTGTGGCTGTCTATGAAAAGACCTTAAAGCCAGAAATCGCCAATATTGCCCATATCGACCTGCGTTACGCTAACGGCCTGGCCGTCGGCTGGCGCCAACCGCTACTGGGTGCGGCGACTAATGTTGTCGCCGTCAAGTGACTAAGGAGAAGGCAAGGACCATGGCAAATGTGCAGAGCGGCAAGATGATCGTCGGCCTGGACATCGGCACCTCCAAAGTGGTGGCGCTGGTGGGCGAGGTGACGAGCGATGGTCAGCTGGAAATTATCGGGATTGGCACGCATCCCTCGCGCGGTCTGAAGCGCGGCGTGGTGGTGAATATCGAATCGACCGTGCAATCGATTCAGCGCGCCATTGAAGAAGCGCAGTTAATGGCCGGTTGCCGGATTCATTCGGCCTTTGTTGGGGTGGCCGGTAATCATATTCGCAGTTTGAATTCCCACGGAATTGTGGCTATTCGTGATCGCGAAGTTAGTCAGGCAGATTTAGAGCGAGTGCTGGATGCCGCCCAAGCAGTTGCTATTCCGGCAGATCAGCGGGTGCTGCATACCTTGCCGCAAGATTATGTAATAGATAACCAAGAGGGCGTGCGTGAACCTTTGGGTATGTCCGGGGTCCGCTTAGAAGCCAAAGTGCATGTAGTCACCTGTGCGGTGAATGCTGCGCAAAATATCGAGAAGTGTGTGCGTCGCTGTGGTTTGGAAGTTGATGACATTATTCTCGAGCAATTGGCCTCAGCCTATTCGGTATTGACCGAAGACGAAAAAGAATTAGGCGTATGTTTGGTTGATATTGGCGGTGGCACTACCGATATCGCGATCTTTACCGAAGGTGCGATACGTCACACTGCGGTAATTCCGGTGGCTGGTGACCAGGTAACTAATGATATTGCCATGGCATTACGCACCCCAACCCAGTATGCCGAAGAGATTAAAATTAGGTATGCTTGCGCCTTGGCGAAACTCGCTGGCGCCGGGGAAACCATTAAAGTTCCCAGTGTTGGTGATCGCCCGCCGCGCGAGTTGTCGCGCCAGGCGCTGGCCGAAGTGGTTGAGCCACGTTACGACGAATTATTTACCTTGATTCAAGCGGAATTACGCCGTAGCGGTTATGAGGATTTGATTCCGGCCGGTATCGTTCTTACCGGCGGTACGGCAAAGATGGAAGGTGCGGTCGAATTGGCCGAAGAAATATTTCACATGCCGGTGCGTTTGGGTGTTCCACACAGTGTCAAGGGATTGGCTGACGTTGTGCGTAATCCGATTTATTCCACTGGCGTGGGTTTATTGCTGTATGGCCTGCAAAAACAGACCGACGGTATATCGATGTTTAGCGGTAGTAGTTTTAGTGACGAGCCGAAAACACCGATACTGGAAAGACTGAAACGCTGGGTCCAAGGCAATTTCTAAAAGTTTCACCGTGGTTGTGGTAGGCGATATAACTAGAAAGTAAAAGGAGAGGGGAATGTTCGAACTCGTAGACAGCGTCCCGCAGAGCGCCGTTATTAAAGTTATCGGTGTGGGCGGTGGTGGCGGCAATGCCGTGAACCACATGGTACAAAACAACATTCAGGGTGTTGAGTTTATTTGCGCCAATACCGACGCGCAGGCACTGCGTAAGGTTGGGGCAAAAACAATTCTGCAGCTGGGTACTGCAATTACCAAAGGCTTGGGCGCCGGGACTAATCCTGAGATCGGCCGCCAGGCTGCCATGGAAGATCGCGAGCGCATCATTGATGTGCTGCAAGGTGCTGACATGGTGTTTATCACCACCGGCATGGGCGGCGGTACCGGTACCGGTGCTGCGCCGATCATTGCGCAAATTGCCAAAGAAATGGGCATCCTCACCGTTGCAGTGGTGACGCGGCCATTCCCTTTCGAGGGCAAAAAACGCATGCAGGTTGCCGATGAAGGCATTCGTGCGTTGTCCGAATGCGTCGATTCGCTGATCACCATCCCCAACGAGAAGCTGCTGACCATTCTCGGTAAAGACGCCAGCTTGCTGTCCGCGTTTGCCAAGGCCGATGACGTGCTGACCGGCGCGGTACGCGGGATCTCCGACATCATGCTGCGTGAAGGCCTGATGAACGTCGACTTCGCCGACGTACGCACCGTGATGAGCGAAATGGGTATGGCGATGATGGGCACTGGCTGCGCCAGCGGTCCGAACCGCGCCCGCGAAGCCACCGAGGCGGCGATTCGCAATCCGCTGCTGGAAGACGTCAATCTGCAAGGTGCGCGCGGCATTCTGGTCAACATCACCGCCGGTCTCGACCTGTCGTTGGGTGAGTACGCCGCAGTTGGCGAGATCATCGAAGCCTTTGCTTCCGAGCACGCCACCGTCAAGGTTGGCGCGGTCATCGACCCGGATATGCGCGATGAGCTGCATGTGACTGTGGTCGCGACTGGTCTTGGCGCGAAAATCGAGAAGCCGGTCAAGGTTATCGACAATACCGTGCATGCAGTTCCATCCTCTGCGTCGGTGTCGAGTTCGGCCGCGCGCCAGGAGCATGCTGCGGTTAACTATCGCGACCTGGATCGTCCAACCGTTATGCGCAATCAGACCAGCGCCAGTGCTGCAACTGCCGCCAAGCTTAATCCGCATGATGATTTGGATTACCTGGACATCCCGGCTTTCTTGCGGCGTCAGGCTGACTGATGAAATGTACGGCAAGCTTTGGGACGATTGATGTTCAGCGAAGGGCGGTTCTGCTATCATCGCCGACCTTCGTTGAAAACAATTCGCAATTAGCGCGCATACGGCCCAAGCCATGATTAAACAACGCACCTTGAAAAACATCATCCGCGCGACTGGCGTCGGTCTGCACTCCGGGGAGAAGGTTTACCTGACCCTGAAGCCTGCGCCAGTTGACACCGGTATCGTGTTTCGTCGCACCGATTTAGACCCTGTGGTTGAAATCCCCGCCCGCGCGGAAAATGTCGGTGATACCACGCTTTCGACCACGCTGGTCAAAGGCGACGTTAAGGTCGACACGGTAGAGCACTTGCTTTCGGCCATGGCAGGCCTGGGCATCGATAACGCCTACGTCGAGCTCTCCGCGTCAGAAGTACCGATCATGGACGGCAGCGCCGGTCCGTTTGTGTTTTTGATCCAGTCAGCTGGGTTGGAAGAGCAAGAAGCGGCCAAGAAGTTCATTCGTATCAAGCGTGAAGTAACAGTGGAAGATGGCGATAAACGCGCCACCTTCCTGCCGTTTGAGGGCTTTAAAGTCGGTTTTGAAATCGACTTTGATCACCCGGTGTTTCTCAATCGCACCCAGTCGGCCAGTGTGGATTTTTCCAGCACCTCCTTTGTTAAGGAAGTTAGCCGGGCACGCACCTTCGGTTTTATGCGTGACATCGAGTTCCTCCGTTCGCAGAACCTGGCGCTCGGCGGCAGTGTGGCTAACGCCATTGTGGTCGATGAGTTTCGCGTACTCAACGAAGACGGCCTGCGTTATGAGGACGAATTTGTTAAGCACAAGATTCTCGATGCGATTGGCGATCTATACCTTTTGGGCAACAGCCTGATTGGCGAGTTTCGCGGTTTCAAGTCGGGTCATGCCCTGAACAATCAACTGTTGCGCAGCTTGATTGCCCAGCAAGATGCTTGGGAAGTCGTGACTTTCGATGATGCGAACGACGCGCCAATCTCCTACATGCGCCCGGTTGCGGCGGTGTAAGCAATACCCGCTGTATCTCCTTATTAAGGCCACCCACGGGTGGCCTTTTTTTATCGAAAAAATAAACTTTGGGCCGCTATTCGGCGTTGGTTTTTTTGCCGTGGCTGGCCAGGCGCTCAAGTGCGGCGCGTAAGCCGGGGTCGCTGATGCCGTCAGCGGTGGTCTGGATGCTTTCGGCGGCGCAGCTGGACAGTTCGATGCAGCGATTAGGCGTACCGGTTTGGCTAGTTGGCGGCTGAACTTTAAATAAAATCCGCTGCAGGCCGGCAAATTCGTCGAGTTGCTGCAATTGGCGCAGCAGGCGGCGCTGTTGATAGCGCAGGCGCGTGGCCCAGTTGCCGTCGGTAACAATCAGCAGCAAGCAGCCTTCGCGCCACGACGCCAAGTGACAGTACTCACGAGCGGCAGGCTGTAACTGGCTTTCCAGCAAACGTTGCAGTTGGGTTAGACGCTGGGCTGCGCTGAACAAGGCTTTCAGCGGTTTCGCCTCGCGCAACAGGGCGGCGGGCGCACGAGCAGGCAGTGGGCGAAAGGCCATGGTGGCGGGTCTCGGTGAGTAAAAAGCCATGGTAGCAGAATGACTAACAGCAGCTTGTGTCTACTGCTTGGTGGCCGGCTTGGCGGGTGAGTCGCGCTTGGGTGATTGAGCGGCTTTCTTCAACGACATTTCCGAGTAGAATGCTGCCTTCGCAAGCGGCCATGAGGGCTGCGCGGGTGTGCCAAACGGTCACCCTTCATCCATACGCGTGGAAGAAACTGTCGATATGTTTGCGCCTTTATTAAAGAAACTCTTTGGTAGCCAGAACGAGCGTGAAGTTAAGCGCATGCTCAAAACTGTGCAGATCGTTAACGCCTTTGAAGAGCAAATGCTCGGCCTTAGCGATGAGCAGTTGCGTGGCAAAACGCAAGAGTTCAAGGCGCGTTTGGCGAAAGGCGAAAGCCTCGATCAAATCTTGCCGGAAGCCTTTGCCGTAGCCCGTGAGGCCGGTAAGCGGGTGATGGGCATGCGTCACTTCGACGTGCAGTTGGTCGGCGGCATGACCTTGCACGAAGGCCGTATCGCCGAGATGCGTACTGGTGAAGGCAAGACGCTGGTGGCTACCCTAGCCGTGTACCTGAATGCGCTGGAAGGCAAAGGCGTGTACGTGGTGACGGTCAACGACTACCTGGCGCGTCGCGATGCTAACTGGATGCGTCCGCTGTATGAGTTCCTCGGTCTGAGCGTTGGCATAGTCACGCCCTTTATGGACCCGGTGGAGAAGCGCGCTGCTTATGCGGCCGACATCACCTACGGCACCAACAACGAATTTGGTTTCGATTACCTGCGCGACAACATGGCTTTCAGCCTGGATGAAAAATTCCAGCGTGAGCTAAATTTCGCCGTAATCGACGAAGTTGACTCCATTTTGATCGACGAAGCGCGTACTCCGCTGATCATCTCGGGTCAGGCAGAAGACAGCTCTGCGCTCTACACCCAGATCAATCTGCTGATTCCGCAGTTGAAATTGCACGTTGAAGAAGTCGAAGGCGTGGTCACTCAAGAAGGGCATTACACCCTCGATGAAAAGACCCGTCAGGTTGAGTTGAACGAGCAAGGCCACCAGTTCATCGAAGATCTGCTGACAGCCAATGGTTTGCTGGTCGAGGGCGAAAGCCTTTATTCGGCGCATAACCTCGGTTTGCTGACCCATGTGTACTCGGGTCTGCGCGCGCACAAACTGTTCCATCGCGATGTCGAATACATCGTGCAAAAAGATCAGGTCATGCTGATCGACGAACACACCGGTCGCACCATGCCGGGCCGGCGTTTGTCCGAGGGTTTGCACCAAGCCATCGAAGCCAAAGAAGGTCTGCCGATTCAGGCCGAAAGCCAGACGCTGGCCTCGACCACCTTCCAGAACTACTTCCGCCTGTACAAGAAGCTCTCCGGTATGACCGGTACGGCCGATACCGAGGCGTTTGAATTTCAGCAGATCTACGGCCTGACCGTGGTGGTGATTCCGACCAACAAGCCACTGGGCCGTAAAGACTTCAATGACCTGGTCTATATGACCCAGGACGAGAAGTACGCCGCCATCATCACCGATATCCAGGAATCTTTGGCTGAAGGTCGTCCGGTGCTGGTCGGTACTGCCACCATCGACAGCTCCGAGTACGTGTCCAATTTGCTGAATACAGCCGGTATTGAACACAAGGTACTGAACGCCAAGTTCCACGAAAAAGAAGCCGAAATCATCGCCCAGGCCGGTCGTCCTGGCGCCCTGACCATTGCCACCAACATGGCCGGTCGTGGTACGGACATTCTGTTGGGTGGTAACTGGGAGGTCGAAGTGGCCGCCCTGGAGAACGCTACCCCTGAGCAGATCGCGCAAATCAAGAGCGACTGGCAGCAGCGTCATCAGCAGGTCATTGCCGCTGGTGGCTTGCATGTAATCGCTTCCGAGCGGCATGAATCGCGGCGAATCGACAACCAGTTACGCGGTCGTGCCGGCCGTCAGGGCGACCCAGGCTCGAGCCGTTTCTACCTGTCGCTGGAAGACAGCTTGATGCGCATTTTCGCCTCCGACCGGGTTAAAGGCTTTATGAAAGCCCTTGGCATGCAGGCAGGTGAGGCCATCGAGCATCGGATGGTGACCAACGCTATCGAAAAAGCGCAGCGCAAAGTGGAAGGCCGTAACTTCGACATCCGCAAGCAGCTGCTCGAATTCGATGACGTCGCCAACGAGCAGCGCAAAGTGATTTATCACATGCGTAACAGCTTGCTGGCCGCCGATGATATTGGCGAGACCATTGCCGAGTTCCGTCAAGAAGCCCTCGACAACACCATGCTCACGCACATTCCACCGCAGTCGTTGCCCGAGCAGTGGGATATCGCGGGCCTGGAACAGGCCTTGTACAGCGATTACGGCCTGCGTTTGCCGATCCAGCAATGGCTCGACGAGGACGACAAGCTCTACGAAGAACCGCTGCGCGAGAAGATCAACCAAGAGTTGCTGGCCGCCTATCAAGAGAAAGAGCAGCAGGCCAGCCCAGAAGCGCTGCGCAGCTTCGAGAAGCAAATCTTGCTGCGCGTGTTGGATGACCTCTGGAAGGATCACCTGCAGACCATGGATCACCTGCGTCACGGCATTCACCTGCGCGGCTATGCGCAGAAGAACCCGAAGCAGGAGTACAAGCGCGAATCCTTCACCTTGTTTACTGAGTTGCTGAACTCGATCAAACGTGACGCGATTCGGGTGCTGTCCCATGTTCAGGTGCGCCAGAACGATCCGGCCGAGGAAGAGGCGCGGGCCCGTCACGAAGCTGAAGAATTGGCCAAGCGCATGCAGTTTGTTCACGCCGCTGCGCCAGGTTTGGATCAGCCGGAAGTCGACGAGTCGCCGGCGGATGAGTCTGAGCAAGCGCAGGTACAGGTGCGTAACGAGCCTAAGGTTGGCCGTAATGAAGTCTGCCCGTGCGGTTCGGGTAAAAAATATAAGCATTGCCACGGTCAAATTAGCTAAGACCTGAGTGCTTATCTGCGCCGCGACCGGCTTTAGCCGCTCGCGGCGTTTTCACTTAAATATCGCCGCGCCGATGCGGTGTTTGATTCGAATCCTCCAGGTTCTGTTGTGCGGCACAAGCCGGTACCGCAGGGCTCTGAGAGGTTTTTGATTGCTGACGACAAGGAGTTAATCGCATGGCTGTTGGTCTTGGTCCGCTTCCTACTTTGCATCCGGTGGCTGGTTTTGAGCTGGGGATTGCCTCGGCCGGCATCAAGCGCGAGGGTCGCAAAGACGTGGTGGTGATGCGTTGCGCCGAAGGTTCCAGTGTTGCCGGGGTGTTCACCCTGAATGCCTTTTGCGCCGCGCCGGTGATTCTTGCCCGCCAGCGAGTCAAGGGCGCGCTGCGTTACCTGCTGACCAATACCGGCAATGCCAATGCCGGCACCGGCGAGCCGGGTCTGCTGGCCGCCACGCAGACCTGCGCAGCTTTGGCGCAGTTGGCTGGGGTCGACGAGCAGGCGATTTTGCCGTTTTCCACCGGGGTGATTGGCGAGCCGCTGCCGGTTGATAAAATCATCGCCGCCTTGCCTGCGGCCTTGGCCGATTTGTCCGAGCAGCATTGGGCTGAGGCGGCCACTGGCATCATGACTACCGACACCTTGCCCAAAGGTGCCAGTCGGCAGTTCGTGCAGGATGGCGTGACCATTACTGTGACCGGTATTTCCAAGGGCGCCGGGATGATCCGGCCAAACATGGCGACCATGCTTGGTTATATCGCCACCGACGCCAAAGTCGCGCCGGCCGTGTTGCAAGACCTGCTCAGCGATGCGGCGAACAAGTCGTTCAACCGCATCACCATTGATGGCGATACCTCGACCAACGATTGCTGCATGTTGATTGCCACCGGCCAGGCCAATTTGCCGGAAGTCACCGAGAGCCACGGGCCGTTGTTCGCCGCACTCAAGCAGGCGGTATTTGAAGTTTGCATGGACGTGGCGCAGGCCATAGTCCGTGATGGCGAGGGCGCGACCAAGTTCGTCACTGTAGTCGTCAACGGCGGCGGCACTCACCAGGAGTGCTTGGATGTTGGCTACACCGTGGCCCATTCGCCACTGATCAAAACTGCATTGTTCGCTAGCGACCCGAACTGGGGCCGTATCCTGGCCGCTGTCGGCCGCGCCGGGGTGGACCAGTTGGATGTGTCGAAGATCGATGTGTTCCTCGGCGAGGTTTGCATTGCCAGTCGTGGCGCCCGCGCGGCCAGTTACACCGAGGAGCAGGGCGCTGCGGTGATGGCCGAGGCGGAAATCAGCATTCGTATCGAGCTGGGTCGCGGCGCCTGCAGCGAGACGATCTGGACCACCGATCTGTCCCACGAATATGTGCGGATTAACGCCGAATACCGTTCCTGATAGTCGCTCGAACTGTTGCTTTGAGCCTGGCTATTCCCGTTGCTCATGGGCCCATGAGTAACGGGAATTTGCTATTGGGCGGGGTGGCTTTTAAGGTTCAGTGACACCGGCTGTCACCTTCTGCGCCTGGAGCACGTCCATGTCACTGACCCTGATTATCGGCAACAAAAACTATTCGTCCTGGTCCCTGCGTGCCGGGTTGGCCATGGAGTTAGCCCAGGCGTCCTATGACGAGGTGCTGATTGCGCTGGATCAGCCGGACACCCGCGCGCGAATTTTGGCTTATTCGCCCACCGCCAAGGTGCCCTTGTTGAATACCGATGAGGGGCCGCTCTGGGACTCGCTGGCGATTGCGGAATACCTCGCCGAGCGCTTCCCCGAGGCTCATTTGTGGCCATGCGGGCAGTATGCCCGTGGGGTGGCGCGCAGCGTCTGCGCCGAGATGCACAGTGGCTTTATGGCCTTGCGCACGCACTTGCCGATGGACCTTGCGCGTGAGCAGCCGCTGGCGAGCATTCCCGCTGATGTCCAGGCCGATATCCAGCGCGTGATTGAGTTATGGCGTGATTGCCGCGCGCGCTTTGGTGCCGACGGGGCTTTTCTGTTTGGTCACGCGACTATCGCCGATGCCTTTTATGCGCCGGTCGCCGCGCGTTTGCACAGCTATCAGGTGGAGTTGCCGGCGCAGGCCGCCGCGTACGTGACCACTATTTATCAGTGGCCAGCCTTCCAGCGATGGTATCAGGCGGCCCTTCAGGAGCCTTTGCGGTGAAACGAATACATGTGGCCGCCGCGGTGATTCGCGGCGCGGATGGGCGTATCTTGCTGGCGCGGCGTGCCGATCAGCAGCATCAGGGCGGGCTCTGGGAGTTTCCCGGTGGCAAGGTCGAGGCCGGTGAAACGGTGGCGGCGGCGCTGCGTCGTGAGCTGCAAGAAGAGCTGGGCATTACCGTCACCAGCGCCCGTCCGCTGATCAAGGTGCAGCACGACTATCCCGATAAACAGATATTGCTGGATGTCTGGCTGGTCAGCGCCTTTAGTGGTGAGCCTCATGGCGCCGAGGGTCAGCCGTTGGCGTGGGTCGCGCCACGGCAATTACCGGAGTACGAGTTTCCGGCGGCGAACGCGCCGATCGTGCAGGCCGCTCGTTTACCGGCCCAGTATTTGATCAGCCCCGATGGCCTAGAGCCCAAGGCGGTGCTGCAAGGCATCCAGGCGGCGGTGGCCAGCGGTATCGGCTTGATTCAGCTGCGCGCGCCGAATGGCTACGATCCGCAGTACCGTGATTTGGCGGTCGATGCTGTGGGTCTGTGCGCAGGCAAGGCGCAATTGATGCTCAAAGGGCCGCTGGAGTGGTTGGGCGACTTCCCGGCGGCCGGCTGGCAGCTGTCGGCCAAACAGTTGCGTCAATACGCCGCCAAGGGCCGGCCATTTCCGGCCGAGCGTTGGTTGGCGGCCTCCTGCCATAACGCGGAAGAGTTGGCGTTGGCGGCGCAGATGGGGGTGGATTTCGTCACCCTGTCGCCGCTGCAACCGACCCTGACCCATCCGGATGCCGCGCCGTTGGGCTGGGACTTAGCCCGCGAGTTGATCGGCGCCTGCAATCTGCCGGTGTTTCTCTTGGGCGGCCTAAGCCCGCAGGATAGCGAGCGGGCGTGGCAGATTGGTGCCCAAGGGGTGGCCGGGATTCGCGCTTTCTGGCCGAGCGTTTAAACGTTTCCGGGCGTTTAAGCGTCCGGCTTACTTGCCGCCTGCCAGAGTATTTCCTGGATATTTTGCCGCCGGCCGATCAACCGGGCGGCGACAAACAGCAAGTCCGACAGTCGATTCAAATAGGCCAGCCCAACCCCGTCCAGCGGCTCGATGGCGCTCAGGTGCTGGCAACGGCGCTCGGCGCTGCGGGCCAGACTGCGGCACAGGTGCGCCTGGGCAATCAGGCGTGAACCTCCGGGCAGGATGAAGTTTTCCAGCGGCCCCAGTTCTTCATTCCACAGGTCAATGGCGGCTTCCAGTCGGCTGATTTCCGGCTGGGCGAGCGCTTTGTATTCGGGCATCGCCAGCTCGCCGCCGAGATCAAACAGGCGGTGCTGGCAGGGCGCGAGCACTTCGATCAGCTCACTCAGGCCCGGCCACAGCGCTTCTTGCTCGGCCAGTTCGGCCAATAGCAAGCCCAGCTGACTGTTGAGGCTGTCGACCTCGCCCATCGCCTCGATGCGCGGGTGATCCTTGGGCACGCGGCGGCCATCGGCCAGGCCGGTTTCGCCACTGTCGCCAGTGCGGGTGTAGATTTTGGAAAGACGAAAACCCATGTTCAAGTTCCTTGTTGATCAACCAGCAGTTGCAGCGGTAGACGCACGCTAAAGCAGCTGCCTTGGCCGAGTGTGGAGTGCACCTCCATGGTTGTTGGTGATAATGAAATAGGCCACGGACAGGCCGAGACCGGTGCCTTGGCCAATTTCCTTGGTGGTGAAAAAGGGCTCGAAAATGCGCTTGCGCACCGCTTCCGGCATGCCGATGCCGTTGTCCTCGACCTGGATTTCCGCCCAGGGCGGGCTGAGTTTGCAGCGCAAGATGATGCGCCCCGGAGGCCCACCGGCGGGGCGCTGATGAATCGCTTGGGCGGCGTTTTTCAGCAGATTCAGCAGCACCTGCTCCAGCTCGTTGGCGGTGGCCGGGACGCTGCCCAGTTGCGGGTCGAACTCGCGTTGAATCTCCAAGCCTTTGAAGTCGAAGCCCTCGATCAGGTCAAAGTCATTGCCGGCGATTTCCACAGCTTGATTGAGCAGCA
>JAIERD010000053.1 GCA_019747155.1 Pseudomonadaceae bacterium | reverse complement strand
GGTAATAGCAGGATGAGTCGGCGGTCGGCGGCAGCACCGCATGGCGCGCGCACAACGCCTGCAAGTGCTGGTGTTCGGCGTCATTGGCCGGCTCTTCGCGCAGTAGCACCAGGTGCGCCAGGCAGCTTGGGGTTTGCAGCACCGGAAAGGGCCGGGCATGCAGTTCATTGAACAGTGACTCGCGGGCCGGATGAAACGCCAGGTTTGGCGTATCAGTCGGCGACGG
Source organism: Pseudomonadaceae bacterium (assembly GCA_019747155.1). Taxonomy (GTDB): domain Bacteria; phylum Pseudomonadota; class Gammaproteobacteria; order Pseudomonadales; family Pseudomonadaceae; genus Aquipseudomonas. The sequence continues at coordinate 16,567 of JAIERD010000053.1, read as the reverse complement.
CTCAGGGCAAAGTCCAGCGGGCGGCAGGGTCTGGTTCATCGGCTGTGTGTCCATCGGAGCGCTGGCCTTTTCTGCCAGCAAATTGAAAGTAGGGTGCGGCAGTATTTACGCCGTAATGACTGAAGAGCAAGACGCCGCCCAATCACGCCAGGGCACCTGGGTCTAGTTGACGGCACAGCTCGACGGTTGCCAGACCAGCGCCAGCAGCAGTTGTTTTTGCTGGTAGCGGCGTAGCCGGTCAGCCAGCGCCGCCGGCAGCTGGCTGACCGGTTGGAAGCCTTGGCGTTGATAAAAGGTCAACAGATCGGGATGACAAAACAACCAGACCGGGCCGGCACTGCTGTGCAATAACTGCTGCAGCAGATGGCTGGCGATGCCTTGCCGGCGGTGTTGGCTGGCCACTAACAGGGCGGTTAGCCACTGGCCGTGCTCTACGGGTTTAAGGCAGCAAGCGGCGATAATTTGCCCTTGTCGGGCGATCCACACCTGTTCACTGCGGCCGACGCGCATGTTGGAACGCTGGCTTTTGTAGAACTTATTGGCCAGTGGCAATAACTCGCTGGCTAGGCGCTGGTAGTGAATCGCCTCGACTGCCTGGCTCATGCCGGTGCGCGGGCGAATTGGGCGAGGGCGTGGGCGGCGATTTCGGCCAGATCGCTACGGGTAAAGAACAGCCCATCGCGGGTCAGGGTGGCCAGCCCATGCAGGGTTGCCCAGAGCAATTGCGCCGAGCGCAAGGTATTGCTGCTGGCGGCCAGTTGACCTGCCGCTTGCAAGCGCTCGAACAGGTGCACGTATTGGCGAAAACAATCTTTGGCGGCGCGCTGAAACTGCGTGGTACTGGCGCTGGTGTCGAGGCACTGGGAGTCAATCTGCCAGAGGGTTTGCCCGAACATCAGTTGATACAGCGCCGGCTGCGCCTGAGCAAAATCCAGATAGCCCAGCACGGCCTGCTGCAAGCGCTGTTCCAGAGCGACTTGCTCGTCACTCACCAGCTGTTGCAGCAAGGCGGCCAGCTCGGCAAAGCCTTGTTCGGCGATGGCGGCCAGCAGTGCTTGTTTGTCTTTGAAGTGGTGATAGGGCGCGGCACGCGACACCCCGGTAAGCTCGGCCAAACGCCGCAGCGACAAGGCCTCGCTGCCTTCGGCGCGCAACAACTGCAGACTGTTGTCGATCAGGCTTTGGCGCAAGTTGCCGTGGTGATAAAGGCTGCTGGTGACGGTCATCGGTGACTCTTGATGAGGGCTTAAAGGCGGGCGAGTGAGCTTGACAGCCTCAGGATCGCGCCTCTATCTTGACGCCGTCAAGATAATTTATCCACGCCCGCCATGGGCTTCGCACAGGTTTGTCTGTCATGACCTATAAGAGCTTTAACGTCACCCTTGCCGACCACGTTGCCCATGTCCAGCTGGCGCGCCCAGAGGCAATGAACTCGATGAACGCCGATTTTTGGCTGGAGTTGCCGCTGTGCATGCGCGAACTGGAGGCCAGCGGCGAGGCGCGGGTGATAGTGATTTCGTCCACCGGCAAGCATTTCTCGGCCGGCATGGATTTGGGCGTGTTTACCAATCCGAAGGCGGTGCCGATGGGCGGCGACCCGGCGCGCATGGCAGAAAATCTGCGCCGCGTGGTCATGCAACTACAAGCCAGTTTGAGCAGCCTGGAGGAGGTGCGCTTGCCGGTGTTGGTGGCAATTCAGGGCGGCTGTATTGGTGGTGCGCTGGACATGGTCTGCGCCGCCGACAGTCGTTATTGCTCGGCCGATGCCTACTTCACCATCAAGGAAACCGAGCTGGGCATGACCGCCGATGTCGGCACCCTGCAACGCCTGCCAAAATTGTTGCCGCAAGGCGTGGTTCGTGAGCTGGCCTATACCGGGCGCAAATTCAGCGCCGATGAAGCCAAGGCCCTGGGCTTTGTTAATCAGGTGTATGCCACCCACGAGGAAATGCTGGCGGCGGTGCTGGCGATTGCCGCGCAGATCGCCAGCCATTCACCGCTGGCGGTCAGCGGCTGCAAGGAAATGCTTAACTTCAGCCGCGATCACAGCGTCGCCGATAGCCTGAAATACATGGCCACTTGGCAGTCGGGGATGTTTCGTCCCAACGAGATGCTCAAGACCTTTCAAGCCAAGGCGACCAAGACCACGGCGACCTTCGACGGTCTGTTCCCGGTCAAGGGCTTGTTCGAGCAATAAGCCTGAGTGCTTGGCGGCGCTCAGTGGGCGCCGCCGTGCTTAGTGAACCCAGTCGCTTAAGCGCAGAAGCAACTCGTGCTTGGCGCCTTTGAGGCGCAGTTGCTGGGCGCTCAAGTCGGCCTCGCTCCAGTCACTCAGGGTGCTGGTCATGGCGGCTTCCCAGTCTTGCTGTGGCGCCTGGCAGAGCATCATGGTCGAGGCCATCTTGCTAATGCGCAGTTGCTGGCCCTGGATTTCCACCTGGCCCATATATCTATTGCAGCCGGCATTGCCGTTGGCGCGCAGTTGCTCGCCAATTTCCAGGTCGGGTTGCCGACCTTTCTCGGCGACCACCGGCTGGCCGTCGATCTGCTCCAGTACCCAGTGATGGTGCTGCAGGTTTTGCGCCGTTAGCGGCGTACCGCTTGGCGCGCTGGCACAGGCGCTGAGTAGGGCAGTCATGCCGATAAGGCTTAGGTAGTTGCCGCGCATGCAAAGTCTCCTTGGCTTGAACTTTAGCTACTAACGCTTGCCCATCGAGCGGCGAGTGCCATTGGGCGCGCGGCTGGGGGTTTTGTCGTGGCTGGATTTGTTGCCTTGCTGATGCCACGGCTGCTCGGCGTCCTTGTTCGGGGCAAAAGTCGCCGGCGAGAACGGGAAGCGAAACGCTGGAATCTTGGCCGCCGGTGCGGTTGCGTCGCTGGGTTGCGTCGCTACGTCGGGTTGAGTGTCGGCGTTGGCTGTTGGGCTGGTCATGGTTAATCCGTTAAAGCGAATGGCTTGAGTTAAGTGCGCAGCTGGCTGGCGCGAACCCGGACAGTATACCGGCTTAGCGGCCGGGGTTGCGGTTGGGGCGGATGTTGAGCTGTTGGCGCAACGGCGTTAGCAGCTCGGACAGGCCGTTGTGGTCGATCTCCTGCATCAGTTGCAGCAGTTGGCCGATTTCCCCATTGGGAAAACCTTCCCGGGCAAACCAGTTGAGGTATTGGCCGGGCAGGTCGGCAATCAGCCGGCCTTTGTATTTGCCGTAGGGCATCTGCCGGGTGAGCAGCAGTAAGAGATCTTCGGGTTTCATCGGCGCTTAGCGATCGTTGGCGGCGAGAATGCGCGCCACTTGCTGTGGCTGACACTTGAGGTAAGCCGAGGTTTTGATCAGGCCCCGGTCGGGATACCAGGAGTACATAAACTGGCCGCCCTTGAGCTTGTCGATCACCCGCCGGGCAATTTCAGGACGCACCGCCGGGCAACCTTGGCTGCGGCCAATACGGCCTTGGCGCTGGCTCCACAGTGGGTTCACGTAGTCGGCACCATGGATCACGATGGCGCGCTCGCGGGCCAGGTCATTCACCCCAGGCTCCAGACCGTCCAGGCGCAGCGAGTAACCGTGGCTGCCCTGATAGCTCTCTTGGGTGCGGAATAGTCCAAGGCTGGACTGATAGCTGCCGACCCGATTGGAGAAGCGGGTGGCAAAGTTTTCCCCAGATTTATTGCCGTGGGCGACCAAATCTTGCAGTAACAGAGTTTGTTTTTGCAGGTCAAAAATCCACAAGCGCCGCGCCGTTGACGGCTCTGAATAATCGATCACGGCCAATCTTTGTGCTTGCGCGGCGCCGCTGTTGAGGGCGCACTGCATTGCGCTCAGGGCTTGCTGTAAGGCTTGTGGATTAAGCTTTGGGGCCGCGCGGGAAAGACCGTTAAATAAGGGTTGGGTATTGCTGCTGGTGGCCAGTGCCGGCACTGAAAAACTGGCGGAAATCGCGGTGGCTAGGCAAAGCCTGCGCAAGAAATTAAACATGCGTGAGAGTCCCCAAATAGATAGGCTCCCGACTTCCTGTCGTTACCCTCACTGGTCTGTTTATACTTAGCGCTGCACGCCAAGCGTTGCCAGTTTAGGTTGGCCGTAATGCGCCGGCCATGGATTGGAGTAGTTTTAATTGTACAAAAAGTGCGCAGTTTACCTCAGTGTTAGCTTGCTAGTCTTGCCGCTGGTCAGTGTTGGCGCTGGGCCCGACACGCCTGCGGTCAGCCCTCTGCAGCTCACAATCGAACAGTTATCTCAGGCTTGTCCGGCGTTACCGGTCAGCCTGGATGCTGCAGCCCAAACCTTGTTGCAAGCTTTCTACCGCCAGCAGCAGTTTACCCAAGCCTGGTCGAGCCCTGGCCGGTTGGATGCGTTGCTGGTGCAACTTGAGCAGTTGGCCGATGACGGCCTTAACCCGGCCAGCTATCAGCTGGCCAGTTTGCGCAGCTTTGCACAGCAACCGCCCGCCGTTACGCAGCAGGCGGAGTGCCAGGACATTCTTATCAGTCATGTGTACCTGCAGGCGTTGCAACACCTGCAGTATGGTCGTTTACAGCAGGCTAAGGTTGAGCCCTTCTGGCAGGCGCCAAGTCAGCCCGAGGCTTTGGTGCCGGCGCCGGCAGCGGCAGAGGATGCACTGCTGGCGCTGGCCGTGTTTGGTTTGAACGACTTGCCGGCGGCTTTTCAATATGCCCGGCCGGCCTTGGCGCAGTATCAAAGCTTGCGCCGCACCTATGCGCAACTGCGCCAGCAACCTTTGGCCAGTTGGTCGGCAGTGGCCAGTGGTCCGCTGCTGCGCCCGGACATGCAGGACGCTCGGGTGCCCGAGTTGACCCAGCGGCTGGTCAGTGAAGGGTATCTGCCGACCACTGCGACCAGTGTCGATAACCGTTACGAACCATTGCAGGTCGCGGCGCTGAAGGCCTTTCAGCAAAGTCACGCGTTGCAGGCGGATGGCATCGTCGGGGCGGGCACCTTGGCGGCGCTAAACGTCAGCCCGTTTGAGCGGCGTGAGCAGTTGCGGGTCAATCTGGAGCGTTTTCGCTGGCTGGCACATAACCTGGAGGCCACCAGTTTGCTGATTAACGTCGCCGCCGGCCAGTTGACCTATTACCAGGCCGGTGTGCCGGTTTGGCAAACCCGTACCCAGGTTGGCCGGCCATTGCGGCCGACACCGTTGCTGAAATCGCAGATTACCCGCTTGACCCTCAATCCGAGATGGAGCGTGCCACCGACCATTTTTCGGGAAGACAAACTGCCGGAAATTCGCCGGGATTTAGGTTTTCTCAGTAAGCACGAGTTGCAAATATTTGACCGCGAGGGCAATCAGTTAGAGGCTGAGCAAGTGGATTGGGATAACCCAGGCTTTATCCAGTTACGCCAGAGTGCCGGGCCGAAAAACCCACTCGGGCAGGTGGCCCTGCGGTTTGCCAATCCGTTCTCGGTGTACCTGCATGACACGCCCAGCCAGCAGCTCTTTGAAAAGGCGCCACGGGCCTTCAGCTCGGGCTGTGTGCGGGTTGAACAAGCCTTGCAGCTGAGTCAGCAACTGTTGAGCGAGGCCGAGCGTGAGCGGGTCAGCACGCTCCTGGCCACTGGCAAAACCCACGAGTTTCGACTGGCCAGCCCGATGCCGCTGTTGATGAGTTATTGGACGGCTGAAGTCGATAGCGCCGGACAGTTGCAGTACCTAGCGGATATTTACCAGCACGACGCGGCCCTGTTGGCGGCGCTTGATAGCGCCCGTTTGTAACAGCAAGCCCGGCGCTGATGGCAATTAGCGCTGGCTGCGCTGAGCGACTATTTCGGGTAAATCCTGGCGGCGCATATAGGCCAGTAAGGGCTCGCTGATCCGCAAGCGATCAGGCACATGCTGGTCGAGCAAAACCTGCAAACGCTTGCGCTTGAGCGTCATCAAGCCACCTTCTGAGGCGCACCAGACGAATTCGCAGGCGGGCGTGATGCTGGCTTCGCTGACGTCCAGGCCGAAGGAGTCTTCACTAAAACGCACCAGGTATTGCTGGGTTTTGTGGTTGAAGCCCACCAAACCGTTGAGCTGATCGACGGCGGCGCAGATGTCGGCGGATTTAATTGTCATGGGAGCCTCGCGTAGTGATGCGCGCATGCTACCGGTGGCTAGGTTGCGCGCCTTGCGCAAGATCAATGCGAGTGCATATCAGCAGCGTGGCGCGTGTTTCGCGGTGGGCTTATTGACTGGCGCTCGATTGCCTCAGGTGCAGCAGTTGCGTGCGACTCAGCCATAACTCAGTCCGCGACAGCGGGGTGGCGGCGGGTAATAGCGGGTTTTCCAGTTCCAGAATCCGCCGCTGGGACAGCTTCAGCTGGCGCAGTACGGCGCCGTAGTGCTGGTAAAACAGCTGATCGAAGGAGCCGTCGGCCAGTGCCCGTTCAAGCCCGATGCGTAAGGTTTCGGCCAGCTGCGGGTTATGCGGGGAGACGAAAAAATACGAGGTGGTGGGGTAGTGCAGGAGGATATAGGGGTCGATCTGCAAGCCCAGTTGTTGGTAGCTCTTGGCTTCACGCGAGACCTCCAACAGCGAGCGCGGAAAGTAATCGAAGCGCCCGGCCGCGAGCATGTGAAACAGCCCTTCGTAACTAGAGCTGACCTGCACCGGCAAACCGTTATGGGCCAGAATCGTGCGGTCCGGCCAGTCGTGGCCCTGACCGGCCTGGAGCTTTTGTAAGTCCGCCAGGCTCTGAATATTCTGCAGCAGTTGCCCGTGCTGTTTGGCCAGCAGCGCCACTCGCCAGCCCATTAAACCCTTGTCGATACTGATGCGCACCGGCAGTAACTGGGCCTCGCGCTCCTCGCTGGTCATGGCCCAAACCACGTCAACGTTGCGTTGCAGAGCAAGCTCGGCCAGGGCGCGGTTTTGCGCCATGCTGTTGGTTGAGGGCGTGAGGCTCAGCGAGCTGCCGGCTTTAATGAGCGCCAATTGCAGCAGGGCCAAGGCGTAGCTGTCGCGCTGTTCATAGCCGCTGAATGAGCGTGGATAACGCAAGTTGTTGCTGGCACTGGCAGTGTTTGCCGGCCCATCCGGTGCTGCTGCCGGCTGGGCCAGCGCCGGGCCGCTCAGCAGTATGGCAAGCAGTAAGCAGCGCCAGTGGCGAATTACCCCGAGGAGGCTGAGTGGTTTGCTTTGGTTGCGATTGCGCATAGCGGGCGCCAGTGTCCTTTGGCCTAAATCGTCCGGCAGTATCGCACTGCCGAGCCGGGTTGAGGAATTCCCGCGTGAACTTGGACTAGTCGTCTGCTGCGGTTACAGGGAGCGGCGCCGCGCCATGCTGACTAAATTGCAGGCGGCGGCGAAAGGCACCGGGGGGTTCGCCGCAGAGCTGTTTAGACAGCCGGGCAAAGGTGGCCTGATCTTGGTGGCCGACCACAGTGAACGCTGATCCGCGCAACGGGCAAACAGCGACCATACTCAGGGCTTATGTTGAATGGAGTTACACCATGTCTGCTGCCAATGTTGAACTGATCACAAATTTCTATCGGGCTTTTCAGCGTCAGGACGCCGAGGCCATGGCAGCGTGCTACGCCGCCGATGTGCAGTTCAGTGATGCAGTTTTTGTCGGCCTTAAATGTCGCGAGGCGGGCGACATGTGGCGGATGCTGTGCAGCCGGGCCAAGGATTTCAGCTTGAGATTTACTGCGGTGCAAGCCGATGAGCAACATGGCTCGGCACGCTGGACGGCGCAGTACACCTTCAGTGCGACCGGCCGTACCGTGGTCAATGAAATCCGTGCTGAATTTGTCTTCAAAGACGGTCTGATCATTGAGCACCGCGATCATTTTGATCTGTGGCGCTGGAGCCGTCAGGCGCTGGGTCTTAGGGGGCTGCTGCTGGGCTGGTTGCCGCCGGTACAGGCAGCTATCCGCCGCCAGGCGCGGCAAGGCTTGAGCGGCTTTCAGGCGCAGAGTCGGGTCTAGCAAATGCTCGGCATTCGCACCCCGGCCGGCCTTAAGTTCCATAAGGAGCAAACGGATGAAGACGAAACATGCACTGTTGGGATTGTCGATCTGTGCCTTGCTGACCGGTTGCGCCGGCTCTAATACGGCGGATGACAGCCGTTTTCACAATGTGCGTTTAAACCCTGGTCCGCAAAACCAAGGCAGCATTGCTCAGGCCGGCCTGACCGACCAAGGGCCTATTACCGGCCTCAACCTGTTTGTCGGTGGAGTGCCGAGCGGGTCGGGCAGTCCGTTGCAAATTTACAGTTTTATCTACCCAGGCACCTGCGCCCAGTTGGGGGCGCAGCCGGCGTTTTCGCTGAACGAAAACGTGCGCGCCAACAGGGTTAACAATGGCTGGTACCTGAGCAAAACCGCGCCTATCAACCTGGCTGCCTTGCGCGCCGGGCACTACGCAATAGTGCTGCGCAGCAGCCCGGCGGATCGCAGTATTGAGCTGTTCTGTGGCGACATCGATTAGCGTCGCCAATTGTTCCTTGGCTATTGGCGGCTACTGCACGACTGCGGGGGTGGCGTAATTTGACACGTTAGAGTAATTGCTCTAAAAAGTGCGGGCAGTTTGCGCTGCCCAACAATTGACGTGCTCAGCCCGCCCCGAGAGGAACCCTTAATGCGCCTACCGGTATTTGCCGCCTTACTTTGCAGCAGCCTGTTGAGTGGCTGCGACCCGCAAGTACCGGCCAGTAGCGCCGCTGTCGAGGGCGGATTTAGCGCGCCGACCAGCGCCACCCTGGCCGCTCAAGCAGATACGGCCAAGAGCCTGCCGGCCGAAGATGCGCTCGACCAGCAGGAGGCCGAGCGCGGTTTAATCGCCCGCGAGCCATCGCTGCAAGTAAAAATGGCCGACGGACGGGTGATTTTTGATCAGGACGCCTACGGCTTTATTCAGGGCGCCGCGCCTGGCAGCGTCAACCCTAGTCTGTGGCGCCAAGCCAAGCTGAATAACAGCAATGGCCTGTATAAGGTGGCCGAAGGGGTTTATCAGCTGCGCGGTTACGATCTGGCCACCATGAGCCTGATCGAGGGTAAAAATGGCTGGATCGTGGTCGACCCGCTGACCACCGAAGAAACCGCCAGCCGCGCCATGGCGCTTGCCCGCAAGCAGTTGGGCGACAAACCGGTGGTGGCGATTATCTTCACTCACAGTCATGTCGATCACTTTGGTGGCGCCCTGGCGGTGGCATCCCCCGCCGATGTCGCCAGCGGCAAAGTGCGCGTCTATGCCCCACAAGGTTTTATGGAGGAGGCCACCAGCGAGAACGTGCTGGCTGGTCCGGCCATGGGCCGCCGGGCTATCTATATGTATGGCCGCGACCTGCCGCGCAGCGAGCGCGGCAAGGTCGACAATGGTCTGGGCAAAGAGCCGGCCATGGGCACCGTGGGCATTCTGCCGCCGACCGATTTGATCGGCAAAACCCCAACCGCGATGAGCATCGACGGCGTCGATTTTATCTTCGAGTACACCCCAGGCTCGGAAGCCCCGGCTGAAATGACTTTTTACCTGCCGGCGGTGAAGGCTTTCTGCGGCGCCGAGGTGATGAGTCGCACCATGCACAACCTCTACACTTTGCGCGGCGCCAAGGTCCGCGATGCCAAGCGTTGGGCCGGTTATATCGAAAACAGCCGGATCAGCCATCCAGAAGCCGAGGTGATGTTTTTCAGTCACCATTGGCCGGTCTGGGGCGCCGAGCGCATCGATGCCTTGATGAAGGAGCAGCGCGACACCTATCTGTATATCCATGACCAAACGCTGCGCCTGGCCAACCAGGGCTACGGCCCGCGCGAGATTGCCGAGCAGCTGAGCTTGCCTAAGTCGCTGCAGACCCATTACTGGAATCGCGGTTACTACGGCACCCTCAAGCACAACGTCAAAGCGGTGTATCAGATGTATTTCGGCTGGTACGACGCCAATCCGGCCAATCTCGACCCCTTGCCACGGGTCGAGGGCGCTAAGCATTACGTGGAGTTTATGGGCGGCAGCGCGGCGATTCTCGGCAAGGCTCAGGCTTCTTTCGATAACGGCGATTACCGTTGGGTGGCCGAAGTGCTCAACCATCTGGTCTCGGCTGAGCCGGACAATGCCCAGGCCAAGACGCTGCTGGCGCAGACCTATGATCAATTGGGCTACCGGGCCGAATCCAGCGCCTGGCGCAATGTCTACCTGAGCGGCGCCTATGAACTGCGCCATGGCGCCCCGGCTCAGGGCGTGGACATCGCCGCCGCCACTGGTTTGCTGGAACAGACCGGCGCCGAGCAGTTTATGCAGATGTTCGCGGTGGCCCTTAATGGCCCCAAGGCAGACGGCGTAGCTTTGACCCTGAACATCAGCTTCAGCGATTTGCAGACTAACTACGTGCTGAACATCGACAACAGCGTGCTGCATGCCCGGCAAGCGCCGCCAGACAGCCAGGCCAGCGTCACCCTGACCCTGACCCGGCCGCTGTTGGTGAAGATCGTGACCAAGCAAGCCGGGATTAAAGACTTGCTAGGCTCACCGGACATGCAGGTCGATGGCAGCCTGATCGACCTGGTGCGCTTCTTCGCGCTGCTGGATAAGCCGGATCTGGTCTTCCCGATAGTCACCGCCAAAGACCGAGTTTAAAACGACAATGTGATCGTTAAATGTTGCGCCGAGCGTCGCGCTGAAGGCCGATTGGGTTGTCAGCGACGGGCTTTGCGTAGGGTGGGCTTTAGCCCACCAAGATTGAGGCGTTCAGGAGCGGTGGGCTGAAGCCCACCCTACAAAATCGGGCTTCAGCAGTACCGGTACATAGCCTTTAGTTAGCCGGCAAACAGTCCTCCACTAACGCCCACAGCGCCTGATTACGGTTGTTGAAGAAGCTGAAGTGGCCAATGCTTTTCAGCCCATGAGCTTCAGGGCGAACCTCCCGGTGTTCGCGCTGGGCGGCTGGGAAGTGCGCGAGCAGGTCATGCACAGTGGCAGCGGGGGCGAAGTCACTGTCATCGCTAAACGACAGCGCGACAATCTTGCCGGCGTAATCACGGTAGCCCTGGGTGTCCAATTGTGGATCCGAGAATAGGTAATCCTTAGACGTGCTCCAGTTACGCCAATCTCTCGCCACGCCGGCGGGTAAGTCGTGGCCTACGCCTAAACGCCCCGGCAGGTAACCGAAGCCACGCAGCAGCATTGGAATAATCAGGTACCAAGCACTCAAAAAATACGCCCAATGCTTGCGTGGATAGAGTTGCCAGGTGCAGGTGCCCGAGGCTAGTAAAATTAGTCGTGGCACCTGTTGCAGCGCTGGCGCCAGGCCGCTTAGATTGCCGCCGGAGCTATGCCCGAGCACGCTGATGTGCTCCCAGGGCACCTGTAACTCAGTCACGGTGGCGTGCAACACCGCCTCCAGATCGAGTTGACCCCAGTCGCGCATGCGTGCCTTGTCGTGCTTGGCCGGGCCTTGTCGCGAGGCGCCGATGCCGCGTGCATCCCAGGTCACCACGTCAAAACCGAGCTGGGCGAAGTGGCTGGCAAAGTGTCGGTAGAAGCTTTGTGGCACGCCGGTGGCGGAGTTCACCACCAGCACCCCACGGCGGCTTGGGGTTTGATGGCGAAACAGGCTGGCGCTCAGTTCGCGGCCGTCTTTACAGTGGATTTGCATCGCTTGCACCTGCTGCTTGAGGGGGGAGGCAGCACCCTAAGCTGTGGAGTAAGGTTCACAGTCAAGGGTTTTATTCGGGCGGTATGCAGGCCTCGCGAACGAAGCTCAGAGCGACGCCCGCCACCATGGGCTAACTGCATTTTTCACACCCATGTGGGTTACAAGGCAAAGCAGGCGAAAAGCGCAAACGCCGGGCCAATAGCTGTCGTGGCGGCGCTTACGGCGCTGCACCAGGTCAGCCCTGCAACTGGACGCGGCAGGGGTTGGCGTGGGTAAACTGGGCGCCCCCATGCCTGAGCATGCGCCATGTTAATTGCCGAAGTTGAACGCCAGTCAGGCCTGAGCCGCGACACCATTCGCTATTACGAGCGCATCGGTTTGTTGCCGCCCGCACCGCGCAGTAGCAACGGTTACCGCGCCTATGAAGCACATACGCTGATTGTGCTGAGCTTTATCCGCAGCGCCCAGCAGATTGGTTTTAGCCTGGAGCAGGTGCGCGCCGCCCTGCCACATTTACGCCATCCGCCCGAGCGTTGCGAAGAGTTGCTTAGCGCCTTGCGGCTTAAGCGCGAGGAGATCCTTGCGCAAATTACCAGCGAGCAGGCCCGGCTGCACCAGGTCGATAAACTGCTGCTGCGTTGGGGGCCTTTGCCTTAGCGGGCTGCTTGCTGCGGTTTGAGCAAGAGCAGCGGTAGAGCGATCAGCAGGCCGACGGCGAAGTTCAGATACAGATGCCAATAGAGCCCATGGGCCGCCGAAATCAGGCAGTCCAGCGGCAACCACAGCAGCAGCGCGGCGAACAGGCTCAGCTTGATCAGCGCCTCCCCGTGGCGGCGATACAGATAAGTCAAACAGCAGAACAATAGCCCCCAACTGGCGACCGTTGGCCCGAACAACTGGATCAGGGTTTGCGCCATGATTCTGGTTTCAGCGTCGGCGGCGTGCAGGCCGAACTGGCTGAGCAAGTTGTCGAAGTAGGGTGCCAGCAGGCTCGATTGACCACCGAGCGCCAGTGTGACGCCGAGCACCACATGGCCGCTGCCAACGCCGAGCAGCCAGAGGTAAAGCCATTTTTGTGTGGGCATATAGGGTTATCCGCTTCAGAGTTGCAGCAGCGTTTGCAGGCGCTGGCGTAGGGGTTCGCCATCGTTGGCAGGGTCAAGGTTCAGGCCAAACTCATGGCGCAGCAGTTCGACCAGTTGCGCGGGGGAGTCGATGGTTTGCTGCTCGACGCGGCCATCGGCATAGCGCTGGCTGAAGTTGCGATTACCCAGGCTCAAACGCAGCTCGCCGCTGCTGCGGGCGCACATCAGGGTGTTTAAGAAGATGCTGTCGGGGTGGGTTGAGGTGTACCAACTGCGGGAGATGTGATCGACCCAGGCCTGTGGCTGCAGGTCGAACTGATACATGGTCTGCCACTGGCCATTTTGCAGCGCTTGCAGTTGGTAAAGCTCGCCAACCTGGCCGGGCGCCAGCAGTTGGTAGGGGCAATCGGTAAGGCCGGCACGACCCTCCAATGGCATGGCGCAGGGCGGCGTGGGGCCGCCAAAACCGCTGTCGACAATAAAACTGCCTTGGCTTAACTCCACCCGCAGCAACAGGTGCGAGAGCATGGTTTTGCTAGCGTCGCTGGCCAAGCCCCAGCGCACACGGGCGCCGAGCAAACTCACGCGGTAGCCAAAGCTCAGCAGCAAGCGGGCAAACAGCGAGTTGATCTCAAAGCAGTAACCACCACGACCGCGTTCGACCACCTTGGCAAACACGGCGTCGGCGTCGAGCACTATCGGCCGTTGCAGCAGCACGTCAATATTCTCGAAGGGCACGCGTTGCAGTTGCGCAGCAATTAGCCGGTCGAGGTTTTCCCGGTTGGCTATTGCTGGCGGGTGGGTGTTCAGGTGCTGCAGATAGGCCTGCACCTGCTGGGGATTGAGTGGCTGCATGGAGGTCGGCTCAAGCGAAGTAAACCGCGATGTTAGCAGGCTGGCTGCCGCGCGATAGCGAGAGCTGGTGCCTAGTGCTCAGGTTTTAGCTGCGGCGCCACCAGCGGTAAGTGCAGAGTAAAGCAGGCGCCATGGCCCTCTGTGCTGCTGACTTCGATGCTGCCGCCGAGGATGTCCTGCGCCAGGTTGTAGGCAATATTCAGCCCCAGCCCGCTACCGCCCTGACCCAGGCGGGTGGTGAAGAAGGGGTCAAAGACCCGGCTTAGGTTTGCTTCAGGAATGCCGACACCATCATCGCGGATGATTAGCTCAACGCCGTTGCTGTGCAATTGGGCGTTGATGGTCACAGTGCCGGACTCGCGCCCGGCAAAGGCATGCACCAAGGCATTGTTAATCAAGTTGCTGATGATCTGAGTGAGGGCGCCGGGGTAGCTGTCCATTTGGATTTCGGTGCTAATTTGGCAGTCAATCTTGTGGCTGGTCTTGCGCAGCGTTGGGCCCAGAGTCAGGAGAACTTCCCTGATGGTGTCGCCGAGTGAGAACCAGCGGCGTTTCTCGCTGGTTTGGTCGACTGCAACCTGTTTAAAACTGGCCACCAGTTCGGCGGCTTGTTGCAGACCGCGCATTAAAATATCGGCGCCTTCGCGGGTGCTGCTGACAAACTCGTTCAGGTGGCTGCGGGTCATGCCCTTGTCCATGTCGTTGGCAAACACCTCGGCGTGGTGTTGCAGGGTGCTGGCCACCGTCAGGCTATTGCCAATCGGGGTGTTAAGTTCGTGGGCAATGCCGGCGACTAAGGAACCCAGTGATGACATTTTCTCGCTGCGGCGCAATTCAGTTTGGGTCACGGTTAACTGTTCAAGTGCCGTTGACAGCTCGGCGGTGCGCTCGATCACGCGCTGCTCCAAGGAGGCGTTCAGGGCCAGGATGTTCTCTTCATAGAGCTGCTTGGCGGTGATGTCGTCGTAGGCCAGAATCAGCAGCGACTCGTCGCGCAGCTTGATCACCTTGCCCCAGATCTCACACAAAATATCGTCCTGACCGCCACCGCGTTGTAGCCAGGCGGTGCAGCGGCTGAGTTCGCCGGTTTGTTGCAGGGTGATTAAGGCCGTTTGCCGTTCTTCCAGTGAGCGCCACATGTTGCGGTTGTCGCTGCCAAGAATATTGGCTCGTTCGCGTTTGAACAGGCGTACCCAGGGCGCATTGACGTCCAGCAGGGTCATGCCGTCATCCATGCGCGACACGCTCATGGACACCGGGGATGCATTAAAAATTGCGGCAAACTTGGCTTGGCTTAAACCCAGGGCTATTTCGATGCGCTGGCGTTCGGCGAGCTCGGTTTGTAAGGCGGCATTTTTTTGTTCGCGCTCGCTCAGCAGGGCCGCCAGATCGCCGCGCATTTGATCCATGCCCTCGGCCAGTTGACCAATTTCATCTTCGCGCTGCCAGTGCAATGGCTGCTCAAGTTCGCCGCGGGCGAGACGTTGGGCGCCTTTTTGCAGCTCTTGCAGCGGGCGCAGCATGCGGCGGTCGAATAAGCGCCAGATAAAGATGAAAGAAATCGCCACTTGAGCGAGCAGTGCACAGGCCAGTTTGAACAGGTCGCTCCAGCGCTCGCGCTGGATTCGAGCGGCACTGAACTCCAGCACCAAGTGGCCGATAGGGGTGCCGTTGTAGATGATCTCGCGCTCCTCACGCAATAAATTCGCGGTATCGGTCTGCGGGTTTTGCTTGCTGGCAAAGGTGTCCTGGTATTCGTTGGTCACGGTGATGCTGCTCACATCGGGGTTGCGCAGCACCGCATCCATCAGGCGCGCGGCCACCTCGCGGTCAACATTCCAGATCGCCACCGCCATGCCGTGGGACAGCATGTCGGCCGATTGCTGCATCGGTGCCCGTACGCGCAACAGCACATCGTCGGTGAATTTACTGGTGAGCTGTATATAAGCGAGCACCAAGGCCGGCAGTAAAATACCCAAACTGGCGCCAAGAAACAGGGTTGGCCGCAGCGACGTCGAGCGCGGGAAGAGGGACCAGAACGGTTTTTTATCAGTCATCGGCTGAAGGAATTCTGATGATTAAAATGCGGCCGGCAAGCCGTTGCAGATGGCGCCTGATACGGGTTGGAGTCTGTCGACAGTCGGTTGGGTTTGCTCATCTAACGACTCCGATATTTAACCGCTAAGCGCAGGACATTAGTGTATCGACGCCAAGGTTGTGTTTACGGCTATCAACCTGATTGAAGTCGAGTGTGCTGAGAAAATTGTAGTCAGTTTCTGTTGTTTCGTTTTAACCGGCGCCGAGGCTGTATAAACGGATGCTGCGGCGCATGAAAAAAATTTCCGCTGACTGTAACGCCAAATGCTGGCTGGGCTCTATTAAGGTAAGTGGCCGTTAAAGCTACGAGTGGCGAGCAACACCCGAACCTATAAATACTTTCCTGGAGATACCCTGATGACCAACAATTCAAATCGTAGTTTTTCTGCTGCTGCTTTGGCCCTGGCATTGGGTTCTGCACTGACCCTGGCCGCCGCACCGCTGACGGCGCAAGCGGCGGATGGCGATAAATGCTTTGGCGTTGCCGAGCAGGGCAAAAACGATTGCGCTGCAGGCGCCGGTACTTCGTGCGCAGGCTCCTCGAAAAAAGACTATCAGGGCAGCGCCTGGAAGCTGGTGCCTAAAGGCAGCTGCGAAAAAACCGCCAGCCCTACGTCGCCAACCGGCTTTGGTCAGTTAGCTGCGTTCAAAGACAAGGCCTGATTGATTGCCATCGATCGACAGCGCCATGCTCACTACCGGTTTAAGCATTGCTAACCCTGCGTCGCGCGCTGGCAACTTGCCGCTGCGCGCCGGTTTGGGGCTAAAACCGCAGCATTTTCAAGAAATTCTCGATACGGCTCCTGACATCGGTTTTTTTGAGGTGCATGCCGAGAATTACATGGTGGCGGGCGGTGCCTTTCACCACTTTCTCGGGCTGATTCGTGAGCGTTATCCGCTGTCGCTGCATGGCGTGGGTTTGTCGATTGGCGGCGCCGG